>JAAXQB010000330.1 GCA_012329085.1 Methanosarcinales archaeon
ATTTTCTAAACTAAAACTATAATAAGGAAAAAAATAGTATAATAAAAATTGCTTTAACCTATTTTTTTGAAATCTTTTTTTTAAGACTAACTCATCAGTAGAAGGAAATTTTTCTAAATCTAAACCATTATAAGTTAAAATATCAGGCTTTTTCTTAAAAAAATAGAAAGTTTCTGAAGCTGTTATTTCACTAACTGTAGTAAAAATATCACAAAAAAGAGCTGCTGCCTTTTCTAATTGATGTTTATCTCTTACTTGCCACTTATCTGCTTCCAAATTAGCATTAATTGTTTTGATAGAAGAATAAAAATCAACATGATTATAAGTTAAAGTTCTTCCAACAACAGTGGCATGGGTAGTAAAAACAGTAGCAATATCAGGAGCTCTTTTTTTTAGATATAAAAGACCTGACGCAGATATCCATTCATGAAAATGAGCGACAATTCTTTTACCTTTACTCAAACCTTTAACATCATATTTTATCATTTCTTGTATAAGTATACCGACCGCCAACCCCCAAATTAAAGGCTCATTGAAATCATAGCCACTTTTTAAAGAATCAATTTTATAATCCCGCCACAATTCTCCTTTAAAGTCATTTAATTTCCACCAAAAATCTTTAAAATCTATTAAAATAACTTGAGGTTGACCTTCAATTAACCACTTACCAAAATGACACTTAATCCCTTGCTTTTCTAATTTTTGAAAAACTCTTTTTAAATTCTTGTCAACAACTTTTTCTTCAAATTCTCCTTTTAATTGATTTAAAAAAAAAGGACCAATAAGAAAATAGTTATCATTATAAAGTTTGTTCATCTGAGCTGCTTTTGACTTAATTACGGTATTAATTCCACCAACAAAATTGCAAACCTCCCAAGAAACTTCAAATATACAACTATTCTTAATTGGTTTGTTCATAATAAAAATAAAAAACTAAAAATTAAGAATTAATTAATCTTCCTTGACAACTCCAATGCCCATACTTTTAGCAGTTCCTTTTATAATCCTTATAGCATTTTCTAAATTATTAGTGTTTAAATCAGGCATTTTTTGATAGGCAATTTCTTGTATTTGTTTCTCAGTAATTTTATTAGCCTCTTGTTTTCCAGAAGTCTTTGATCCTTTATCTATTCCAGCTGCTTTTTTTAAAAGAATGGCAGTTGGAGTTGTCTTAATTTTAAAATCATAACTTTTATCTTCATAAATAATGATTTCCACTCTCTTTATATCATTCCCTTGTTTAGTTTTATCATTAAATTCCTTACAAAATTGTCCGATATTTATACCATGTTGCCCTAGCATAGATCCAATCGGAGGAGCTGGGGTAGCTTTCCCGGCTTGTATCTCTAATTTTATTTTTCTTTCAATTTTTTTACTCATAAAATAATAAAAAAATATAATTTGTATTTAAAATAAGCGTTCTATATCAATAATAATTACTAATATAAAAAATAACATTAATAAGGCAAATCCTATTGAATTGGCAATATTCTGAACTTTCTTGCTAATTGGTTTTTTTCTTATTCCTTCAATACCTAAAAAAAATAAATAACCACCATCTAAAACAGGAAAAGGCAAAATATTAATAATCGCTAAAAAAACAGACAGCAATCCTATCAAAAGTAAAACAGCCCCTAATCCATAAGGTATAATTTTATCAACTACCTGAAAAATTAGTATTGGTCCACCAATATGCTCTGCTGGCTGTTCAATTTCTCCTGTTATTAAATCACCAAAAAAAATAAAGATATTTCCTATAAATTCCCCTGTAAACGTAAAACTATTTAAAGCAGCTCTATAAACAGGATATCTTACAAATCCAAATTCATTTAAGACAATTCCTATTTGCCCTTGCACATTAGGAATAATTCTGATTTCAATTTCTTCCTGATTCCGTAAAATATTTAAAATAATTTTTTGCTCTTGATGATTTTGAATATATGCCTGTAGTTCCTTTATAGTAGAAAAATTTAATACCTGATCATTAGGTTGTAATTTATTATCAGCTGGATACCCTTCTATAACTTCAGTAATGATAATTACCTGATCATTAGGTTGTAATTTATTATCAGCTGGATACCCTTCTATAACTTCAGTAATGATAATTGATGTTTCTTGTGGATAAACTAAATATTGCCTATTGCCTACATCAATTTCAGTTTCTTTACCAGTAATTGCAAAGACAATAAAAAAAAGAAAAATACCTAAAAATAAATTCATTAATACTCCAGCTCCAATAACTTGTGCTCTTTTCCATACTGTTTTATTTTCGAATTCGTCTGATAACTTAACATAACCACCTAATGGAATTAAATTTATTTTAAATAAGGTTTCCTTATCTTTAATGCTAAAAATTTTAGGTCCAAATCCAAAAGCAAACTCTTCAACCCTAATTCCTTTTTTTTTAGCTACTATATAATGTCCAAATTCATGAACAAAGATTAATAAACCAATCATTAAAATAAAAACTATAGCTGTCAATAACATAAACAAAATTTATTATTATCTAAAAATAAAAATTGGTTTATCAAAAAAATGATATTAGATATTGCATTATCAGGAATTTGTTCTGTTGATATCTATTTTGTTGATATTCAATGTCAACATAATAAGATAGGTTCTTATTATGCTATGATGCGCAGCATCGTTTAGGCCCAGCGAAGCGCCAGCGCAAAGTGCACTAGCAACAAAGCTCTTTTTTACGATTACGATATACAGTATCATTTAAACAAAGCGATAGCGAAGTACCCCAGTAAAAAGGTTCTTTCCAAATTATATTTTTTAATATAATTTATAGAGGATATTATAATGACTTTACACATCTGAAGCCAATTTTATCGCTTTTATGACCTGATGCATAACCTAAATTTAAAGCAAAAATACCTGATTTTTCTCTAAAATCCCAAGCACCACCTCGAACAAAACCATGGCTTGCATCATGCATAATATCTGGCACATATAATTTTCCTATTCCTTTTTGACTGCCCCAATTTCCTTCTAAAGGCCTAATATGCTGAATTTCTCCAATAAAATCATTGTCATTAATTTGATTATATTCTATCCATCCGATAGCAAATTCTGGCATTTTGTTTTCTCCAATACTATCACGGGTCCACTCTTGAACATTTCCAGCAAAATCCCAAATTATTTCATTATTTGATAATTTTAATCCTCTTTTCTGTTTATTATCTTCATTAATGACAGCCAAAGCTTGGTTTGGATCTCCATCAGAATGTCCTTGACTAATATAACCAACTCCCTTCTCTCCTCCAGTCCAATTCTCATCTACACTAGCAATATCTTGAGCAATTGCCATCCACTGAAGATCCTCTATTAAAGAGCCCCCTATTAAAGCACATTCAAGCCCTGCCTCTTTTTGACTAATATTAACCCAAGGAGTTTCTTCGGGTTTGGAAACAACTCTATCTTCAACATGACATTTTTTAGCTTCATATTTCATTACTAAAAAGGGTTCAACTATTTCACCTGCTACCATAGTTGGAGGAACCTTAATCCACCCAACTGGAATTTGTGGTTTTACTTGTATTGTTACTTCATCAGAAACAGTTTCTTTTTCCTGATTTGCTATAACATCGCATGTTATAGTAATATTGTAAGTACCAACTGTTAAATATTCTGTAATTTCTTTTTCACCAGAAGGCTGAAGTTGTTCAAAAATTTTTTCTCTCCAAGAAAGTGTGCATTGCTCTATTAAAGTCCCTTCCCATCGAAGTTTTACTGTCTCTTTCTCGTAAATTTCTAAAACTTCCTCGTTGTTAGCAAATAATTTAATAGAAATCTCTTCATTTTTTACTCTATGATCTCTAATAATAAGAATAATAATAG
>JAAXQB010000187.1 GCA_012329085.1 Methanosarcinales archaeon
AAACACGTTTTGGTTCACCCTGTTAAATAATTTTGCCTCTGGCAAAATTGCTACAAAGTAGCATTTAACAGGGTCAATTTGAATTTAGGATTTGTAATTTATTTGTGATTTGGAATTTAGAATTTGGTGCTTATTTGTAATTTGGTGTTTGTAATTTGGGATTTGTAATTTGAAATTTTTGTATTTTGCGCTTCTTACATTTCAGGTTTCACATTTTGCATTTTAATTTTTGATATTTGATTTTATTATGAGAGTATTATTTATTGTTGCGTTTGAGGGATTTCAGGATTTTGAATATTCTATTCCTTTAAATATTTTAAAAGAAAATGGCATAAAAGTTGATACAGTAAGCAATAAAAAAGGGGTTGCAATTGGCGGCTATACGAAAAGTGAGATTAAAATAAAGAAAACAATTACAGAGATTAATTTGGATGATTATAGTGCGATTATTTTTATTGGCGGTAAGGGTGCATTAGATAATCTGGACAACCAAGAATCTTATAGACTTATTCAGTCCGCTTATCAAAAAGATAAAATTATTGCGGCTATTTGTATTGCTCCTATAATTTTAAGTAATGCTGGAATATTAGAAAAAAAAATGGCGACTGTTTGGAAGGGCAAATTTCTAAATATAGAACCCTCAACAAGTGAATACTTAAAGGAGAAGGGGGCGATTTATAAAGATCAAAGCGTTGTTATTGATGGAAATATTATCACAGCTAATGGTCCAAAATCAGCAGAAGAATTTGGCAAAGCAATCCTGCACTCCCTGGAGTGCAGAATTCGAACTCACACCAAATTGAACAGCTAAGGATGTATACCCGAAATAGCATTAATTGAGAGGCTTAAATCAAATGAGATGATTTTAAGGCAGAGTGGTGCAGAAATGTTGGTTATATTTCAAAACACTCTAACGCAAAAATCATTCACTATTTAGATTCCTGATAGGTACAATATGGGGGGAACGGGGATAAAATGTGAAAAAAATAGCTCTGCTCAATTGATGTGAATTCGAATCCTGTACTCCTAACAAAAATAAAATGAGACAAACTGCCTTTTTTAGTTTTTTAAGAAGCCTTGGATTTTGTCCAAGGCTTCTTTTTTATTATCAACCCAGACAATTCTTTTTTCTTTTTTAAACCAAGTAATTTGTTTTTTTATATATTGCCTAAGAGATATAATTGATTTTTCAAAAGCTTCCTTTCTTGAAATTTTTCCTTGAATATATTGAGCTAAAATAAAATAGTATAATCCAAAACTTTCAATTTTTTCCCAAGATAAACCTATTTCTTGTAAATTTTTTATCTCTTTAATCAACCCTCTCTTGATCCATTTGTTAAATCTTTTTTTGCAAATATCATCAATTTTATTTTCGTTAATTTTTAGCCCAATTATTAAAAATTGATAAGGTGATGTTTTTTTAGTTATTGGTGAAACTTTTTCTAACTGCTTAGCAATTTCAATTGCTCTAATTAAACGAACCGGATTTTTCTTATCAATGTTTTTGGCACGAACTGGATCTAATTTTTCTAAAATGGAAAACAATTCTTTTACTCCCTTTTTTGCTAATTTTTTTCGTAATTTATTGTCTCTTTTAGTCTTTGGATAAGCAATATTATCAACTATACTTTGGATATAAAAACCGCTCCCTCCAACTATAAAAGGAATTTTATCTCTTTTATGAATATTTTTGATGGCATTCAGTGCTTTTTTTTGATATTGAACAACGCTAAAAATTCGCTTTGGAGAAGCAACATCTAAAAGATGGTGGACAATGCCATCCATCTTTTCTTTTGCGATTTTGTCAGTTCCAATATCTAAAAATCGATAAACTTGTCGAGAGTCTGCAGAGACTATTTCACCATTGAATTTTTTTGCCAAATCGATAGATATTTTTGTTTTGCCCGAACCGGTTGGACCCAAGATAACAATAATTTTTTTCACAATATTAACAATAAAAAATTAATAAACAGCTGACATTCTCACATTCTTAAGAATGTGAGAATGTTATAAATTAAATTTTTAATCTTTAATTAATATTCCACTCAATCCAAATGGCTGAATTTCGGTAATTTTTACTTTTATAAATTGCCCTACTAAATTTCTACAGTCCTTTTCTTTTTTAATTTTTACTGTTTTGTAATCCCTTGTCTTCCCTAAGTAATTATTTTTAACAAGACTGTCAATTAATACCTCGACATTTTGCCCAAGATATTTTTTGTTTTTCTTATAAGAGATTTTCCTCAGCTCATTGTTTAAAATATCCCATCGCTTTTTTTTCTCTTCTCTACTCACTGTATCTCCTAATTTTTCAGCAGCTGTCCCTCTTCGCACGGAATATTGGTTGATATAAATCATATCAAATTCAATATTTTTAACAGCCTTAACTGTATTTTGAAAATTTTCTTTTTCTTCACCAACAAAGCCCAAAATTAGATCTGTCGAAAGAGCTATATTGGGTATTTTTTTTCTTATCTTTTTAACGACACAATTATATTCTTCAATAGTATATCCTCTATTCATTTTTCCAAGAATTTTATTGTCTCCAGACTGCATTGGTAAATTAATATAGTTTGTGATATTTTTTCCCTCTGCGATAACATCGATAAGTTCATCCGAAAAGTTTTTAGGATGAGGGCTAGTGAATCTAATCCAAATTTTTTGAGAACTTAGAGAGATTAGTTCATCGATTTTCTTCAAGAGTTTAGCAAAATTAAGGTCTGTTTCTCCGTCGCACGCTTTATAGTCATTTACATTTTGCCCAAGCAGCCAAATTTCTTTGTAATCGTTATCAATCAAATTTTGGACCTCTTCTAAAATATCCTTAAATGGGCGAGATTCTTTATTCCCCCTAACATATGGTACTACACAATAAGTGCAATAATTATTGCAACCAGTCATAATTGGAACAATAGCAGAAAACCGACTTATCTGCTTGGGGGTAATTTTTAAATAATTATCTGAAAAAATAGGGTTTGGCTTATTTTTCATTATTAAACTTGGAATTTTTGCAATATCTTTTATATTAAGAACAAAATCAAATTTTGAAGCAAAAAGTTTTTTATCTTTCGCCAACATACAGCCAGTGATTATTGTTTTTAAATTTGGATTATTTTTTTTATACTTATCAAAAGAAGGAATTTTTCCATAAATTCTATTGACTGCACTTTGTCGAATCGAGCAAGCGACAATAATAATTAAGTCAGCTTTCTTTTCTTCTTTAGTTTCAATAAAATTTTCCTTATCTAAAATCCTGCGAATTCTTTCGCTGTCTGAAGTGTTCATC
>JAAXQB010000349.1 GCA_012329085.1 Methanosarcinales archaeon
ATAGAGCACAAAGAGCATTTAGTAAAGTGAAAAATGATGTGGTGGATATTGAACAAGAACAATTAATCCAAAATAAACACATTGAAGATTTATACTTATTATTAAAACAATTAGAAGAAAACTATTCAATTACACAAGTTCAATTAAATTCTTTAGAAAAAGAGCATGAAGAACATCTAATTTCCAAACATAGAAATCCTCAATTAACTCAAGATATTACAATTGAAATTTCAAAATTACAATCACAAAGAGATAATTTAGAAGATTCAATTAATTTTATTAAAGAAAAAGTAATGTCAAATAAAGAAGAATTACTTGAGAAAATTGCCCAACTTCAAGATGATGTAGATTCTCAAAAATTAGATTTAGCAAAAGAATTTTTACATCAATTTACAAAAATTAGAGAAGAGTTTTTAACAAAAGAAAAATTAATGTATAAAGAACTAAGAGAAGAATTATCTCAGCAAATTAGAAAAGAATTTGTTGAAGATGTTAAAACTCAAGTATTACAAGATTTAAAATTAAACTTTGTAGAAACAGATGAATATGCACTAAAAGTTAAAGAAATTTTAGAAAAGTTAAAAGAAGCAAAAGCATATGTTCACCAATATACATCTTCTCAAGTTACAATTGTACAACAACAAGTTGATATGATTAAACAATTATTAGCAAGTGATTCAACTCCAGAATCTCAAGAAAGAATGATTTCAATTATTGAAGAATTAACAATTAAAGTTGAAGAATTATCAAATAATAAAGAATCATTTGCTCAGCAATCATCAGTTAACGTTGTTGAAGATAAAATTAAAGAATTAGAAGATAAATTACAAGAACAGTTATCTACTCAAGATGATGATTATGTTGATGTTGATTTAGATGATTATGTGACAAAAGAAGATTTAGATACTCAAATGAATCCAATTTCTCAAACTATTGAAGAATTAGATTCAACAGTTTCAACACTTCAAGAAGAATCACAACTATTTGCATACAAAGTAGATTTAGAAGATGTAAAATCAGATATTGTACAATTAGATGAATCAATTGAAGATGTTAGAAAATTAATTCCTGATCAAGTTGAAGCACCAGAAGCACAAGAAATTGACACAAGTGAATTTGCAATGAAATCACAAGTTGAAGATTTAGAAATTAAAGTACATAGTAATGAAGAGAAAATTGAGATTTTAGATTCATTCTTAGAACAAGAAGTTGAAGAAAAATTAATTCCTCAAGTTGAAGTATTAGCAAATGATCATAAACAGTTACAAGAAGCATTTGATAATTTAGAAATTCCTGATCAAGTTGAAATTCCAGAAGTTCAAGAAATTGATACAAGTGAGTTTGCAACAAAATCTGATGTTGATGTAATTGAAGGAAATTTGTCTAAATTAGATGAATTAGTTAAAGAATTAGATGAGACTAAATTAGAAAAAACAGATGGTTCATCTATAGAGGAATTAGAACAAGCTGTTAAAGAATTACAAGATAAAGTTTCAGAATTTGAAGATGTTGAAGAAGTAGATATTCAAACATTTGCTCTAAAAGAAGAATTACAAGAATTAGAAGATTCAATTTCAAATTTATCACAAAATATTACTGATGAAGAAGCTTCAAGAATTTCAGATGTAGATTCAGTTAAAGATTTAATCTCACAATTACAATCAGAATTAGATTCAATTGATGAAGAAATTAAATTATTAGAAGATAATAAAGCTGAAAAATCTCAAATTGAAGAAGTGTTTGAAAAAGTTGATGAAATGAATTCATCAATTAAAGATGTTCAAGATGCAGTTGAAAATATTAAAATCCCTGAATCTGAAGAAATTGATACAACTCAGTATGCATTAAGAGAAGAAGTACTATCTCTACAAGAAACAATTGATAAATTAGATGAAGATATTAATACACTAGATAAAGATTTAACTCAATTAGATGAAGATAAAGCAAATAGTGAAGAAGTTGATGAAATTAAAGATAGAATTGAAGAAATTGCTAAATTAAGAGAGCAATTAATTGAATTAGATGAAGAAGTTAAGGCAATTGTAATTCCTGAAATTCCAGAGCAAGTTGAAATTCCAGAAATTGATACAAGTGAATTTGCAACAAAATCTGATGTTGATATAATTGAAGGAAACTTATCGCAATTAGATGAAGCAGTTTCACAATTGGATGAGACTAAATTAGATAAAACTCAAATTGAAGATTTAGAAAATGAATTATCGGAATTGAAAGATAAATTATCAGAATTAGAAAATTCTGAGAATCCAAATGAGTTATTTGCTCTAAAAGAAGATGTTGAATCAGTTGAGAATAAATTAAATGAATTAAGTGAAGTAGTTGATACTCATGACTCAGAAATTGACCAATTAGATAAAGATTTAACTAGTTTTGATGTTAAAAAAGCAAATGTTGAAGATTTAGAAGAATTAACAACTAAATTAGGTGATTTCACACAAGAATTAGACGAATTAAAAGAAAATATATCTAAATTAGATGAAGATGTATCATTATTAGATGCTGATAAAGCAAATAGAATTGATGTTGATGAAGTAAAAGAAACAGTTGATAATATCGAGATTCCTGAGGTTCAAGAAGTTGACACTCAAGATTTAGAGGATAAAATTTCTCAATTAGAAGAAGAAGTAAAATCAGTTCAAGAAATTATTGATGATGTTAAAGAATCAGTTGAAAATAAAGAAGATAAAGTTGTATCTGATGAAAAAATTGCCGAATTAAAAGAATTAATTGATAGTATTGAAATTCCTGAAATTGATACAAGTGAATTAGCTAATAAATCTGATGTAGATGTAATTGAAGGAAATTTAACTCAATTAGAAGATAAATTAACACAAATTCAAGAAGAAATTGAAGAATTAGATGAGAAAAAAGTAAATAATTCAGAAGTTGAAGATATTGATTCAGATGATTTTGCTACAAAAGAAGATATTAAAGAATTAAAAGAGCAAATTGATAGTATTGAAATTCCTGAGATGAATACTGAAGAAATTGAGACTAAATTAGAAGATTCACAAGAAAATATTGCTCAATTATCAATTATGGTTGATGAGATTAAAGAAGCTGTTG
Organism: Methanosarcinales archaeon; assembly: GCA_012329085.1. The sequence goes on from JAAXQB010000349.1 coordinate 3,085, forward strand.
AAAATAAAGAAGATATTGTGTCAGTAGATGATAAATTAGCTGATATAAGTGATAAAGTTGAAGAATTACAAACTCAATTAAATAATATTGAAATTCCCGAAATTGAAGAAACAGAAGAATTTGATTCAACTGAATTAGAAGAAAAAATCGAACAAACTCAGAACAATGTTTCAGAATTATCGACTATGATTGATGAAATTAAAGAAGCTGTTGAAAATAAAGAAGATATTATAGCTGTTGATGATAAATTAGCTGAAATTAAAGAAACAATTGATAAATTAGATGAAGAAGTTGATAAATTAGATAAAGATCTAACAAGCTTTGATATTCAAAAAGCAAATGTTGAAGATATCCCTGAAATTGATACTGATAAATATGCAACTAAAGAAGAAATTGAAGAATTACAATCTCAAATTGAAGAATTAATTACTGAGACAAAAGATAATGTGTATTCTGATTTCAACACATTAACTTCACAACTAGAAGAATTAACTGAAAAAGTTAATGAAGCAACAAAAGAATTAGAGAATCAAGAAGAAGTTGATATTGATGAAATTAAAAATGAGATTACTGAGTTAAAAGATAGAATTGAATCACAACAAATCCAATTAAACGATAATAATAATGAGATTTCAAAAATTGAAGATTTAAATGAAGAAATTAAATTTGTTGAGGACAAATTAGATAAAGAATTAGAAGAACTAAAAGAAGAGTTAAAAGATTCAAAATCAAATCCTAAAAGTATAAAAATTATTGAAGAAATTGAAGAAGTTCAAGAAGAAGTTCAAGAAACAATTAATCAAATTAAAGCTGATTTATCCAAATTTGTTGAATATTCAGAATTTGAACAAAAAGTTCAAGAATTAGAGGACAAAAAATTGGATGTTGAAGACTTTAATGAATATATCAATTTCCAATTAGCCGCTAAAGAAGTATATGAAAAATCATACATTGAATTATTAGTAAGATTCCACGATGCTAATTGGAAATTG
>JAAXQB010000169.1 GCA_012329085.1 Methanosarcinales archaeon
CAAGTATAGTAAAATTTACCATATTTATTTGAAAGGATAAAATTTAATTCTAAAAATTTATGAATAACAGGTATCATTTTATCTTAAAAAAGAATAACTCGTATGAGTTATTAGATTAGAATTAGACACACAGAGACAAGAAAATAGAAAATTTTCTTTAAACTCGTTATTAGAAAGAATAGTTGTTCTGCACATAATTTTACAAATTATGTACAATAAAATAATATAAAATAATTCAATAGTTTGCTTATGTATACATATGTGGTGTATGCATCATTTTATAAAATTGATTTAGATTATATTAAAAATAAATTAATAATTTTTTATGGCCAAAGACCAAAACTAAAATTTAATCCAATTACTAGCACGCCAAGTAGAATACCAGTTGCTACAACGATTTTTGGATCTATATGAATTGCTTTTTTATCTGCGTCATAGTATTGCATAAGACCTGCAGAGGACATTGGTCCGCTAGATTTTTGTTTAGGCATATTTTTTCACTCCATGTATATTAACTATTTAACTATATTACATTATGCAAATATATTATATAAATTTGCCGACTATTTTTTTATTTCATACAGTTTATAAAATTATATACTCAAAGAAATTATTAATTTCTTATAAAAAATAACTCAATCTGTTTTAGAAATATTAATCAATCGATCAATTCCATTGAATTCTTCAATAAAATTTGCAACAGAATCTGGAACAAATTCTTGCCAATTCTCTCCTTTTAGCATTTTATCTCTAATAAGAGTTCCAGAATATATATTTCTCTTATATATGGGAGGACGCATAACTTTTATACTTGCCTCTTCAAACAATTGAATTACAAGTGGGTTATTTGAATAAACTATATCAAAAGGGGGTGTTTTTGAAAGTACATGTGAGACCCAAATAGTATTTTGTTGAATATCTTCAATAGGTATTGTATAATGTTGTATATCCATGTCCTGTAAAGCATATTGTATCATTACAATTCGCTCTCCTGCTGTGAATGGATTCTCAACTTCATGGCTTTTTTGAGCGCTCCCAACGCCAATTACAAGCTCATCTACTTCTTTTGCAATCATATTTAAAACTGCATGATGTCCAAGATGATATGGCTGAAAACGCCCAACATAAAAAGCCCGTTTCATTTTAAGCTTTTGCTATAATTTCTTTACCAATAAGCTTAATTGCTTTTTCTTTATTAGGTCCAATTGGAGATCCCGCAACAATTTGAGTCACACCAATATCAAGCAATTCATTAATTTTTGCAGTACAATCTGTGGGTGTTCCATAAATTGAAAACGAATCCATCATATCGCTTGTAACCATGCCGCCCATAAGTGCACCAAAGTCGCCTTTTGCAATAGCTGCACCAAGATCATTCTTTGCCGAAACATCTATACCGTGTCTATTAAGTACTGCATCAGGTGAGCCTGCAACAATAAAAGCTACAACAATTTGTGCCGCACTCTTTGCTTTTTCTGCATCTTTGTCAATTGAAAAACATGTATATGCTGCAACATCAATTTCTTTCATATCCCTTCCTGCCTTTTTTGCACCTACTGTAATTTGTTTAATTGCAACTTCAAAATCTTTTGGATGAGATGCATTAATAAGTACTCCGTCTGCAACTTCTCCCGCAAGTTCAAGCATTTTTGGACCTTGTGCTCCAAGATATATAGGAACATTACCAGTAGCAAATGCAAGTTTTGCACCGCTAACTTGAACCATTTTTCCATCTAATGAAACTTTATCTCCTGCAAAATATGATCTAAGTGCAGAAACTGTTTCTTTTGTCATGGATAAAGGTTTAGTCCATTCAATTCCCATTGCATCAAAGGTTGCTTTATCGCCTGGTCCAATACCAAGTATTGCCCTTCCGTCAGATATTTCATTAACTGTTCCAATACTTGATGCTGCTATTGCTGCATTTCTTGTATAGGGATTGGTAACACCAGTACCAAGTTTAATGGTATTTGTGTTCATAGCAAGCATTGTTAATGTAGAATACACATCACGATTATTGTAATGGTCTGTAATCCATACATTATCAAATCCAACTTGTTCTGCAAGTTTTGTATAGTGTGCAACTTTTAAAAGTGGTTCGTTCGGTACAAATTCAATTCCAAATGTCATAATATTTTCAACTCCTTGTTTTGATATATTTAAGGTACAAAGTAATTATAGGTTTGTTTTATTTAAATCCTTTTCGTCTTGAATTTTATAAATGAATGCCATAATAAAGCCAAAATGAAAGATTTATAATTGTATAAAATGTACGACCCTTCAAATAATGCCTTAATGAAATATATATGCACTAACGAAAAAAAGGAAATTTTTCTAAGCATATAACTTTATAAATTATATACTAACGCTTAGACTGTTCAATCACGAGCAAACGCTCGTTCGTTCGAAAATCAGAGATTTTCTCATACGCTCGTTCGTTCCGAACGAGCTTTCCGAACGAGCTGTCGAAAAATAAAAGAATTTATTGATGCAATTCATATATCTAATTAATTTAAGTATTTATTAAACTCCACATATTTTCCATAAATTTATTAATTAATACAATAAAATCATAAAATATGATATAAATAAATATTACTCAAAGTCATTATGAATTAATATCAAACAATCGCCTTTGTTTAATATTTCATCTTGGTTTAAATTAATTAAAAACTTAAACTGAGTACCATCTATTTGTCTTTTTAGAGCAATAACTTTTTCATTATCTTTTATTTTTATTTCTGACAACTTTTGTTTTTCTTTTATTATAATTTGATTAAAATCAAGCCCAGTATCAGTAGAAATAGCATTGGTAATAAAATCAGTTACCACAGGCTCTGTTATAGTATTTGAAAGCAATATCCCATCTATTTCAGAGGAAGATATTATATAATCAATATTTGCTTGTTTCATCATATCAAGATGTTCTTTTGAAAGACAGGTAGCAACAATTTTTATATTATTATTCATTTTTCGAGCCACAAGAGAAATCATTAATGTTTCAGCATCATTTTCTGTTGAAATAATTAAAGTGATGGCTTGCTCTATATTTGCTCTTTCATAGATTTCATGATTGGTAACATTTCCAACAATATATTCAATATCTTTGGCATTCAATTCAGATTGATTGATGTTTTTATTCTCTCTCAAAA
>JAAXQB010000256.1 GCA_012329085.1 Methanosarcinales archaeon
ATTATCTACCATAAGATGTTTTTATTTTCTCATTTAAAAGATAATATAATTTATTTTTATCAAGCATGCAATGCGTTGTTGATGTTTTTATGTTTTTTTACAGCATATAATTTTTAAAATTTATTTTACAAATTATATCCTCGTAGAAATTTTCAATAGATCATTCGGAACGAATGAGCGTTTGCTTGTTCGGAACGAATGAGCGATAGAGAAAATTTTTGATAGCTTGTTCAGAATGAACAAGCGTTTGCTTGTGATTGAACGATATGTGCGTTATCTCGTAAAAAAATTATCCAAAGAGTGCGCCAAGACCAGCCATTCCGCTTTCTTCTTCCTCTTCTTTGGATTCTTCTTCCTCTTCTTCCTCTTCTACAACAACATCAGCTGCGATAGGTGCTGCTGCGACAGGTGCTGCTGCGACTGCGGCAGTTGAAATTGCTTCTTCTATATTAACATCTTCAAGTGCTGCAATAAGTGCTTTTACTTGTGATTCATTTACTTCAATTCCTGCTGCTGAGACTATTGCAGTAATTGCTTCTTCTGTGATTTCTTTATTTGCTTTGTTTAATAATAATGCTGCGTATATATATTCCATAATTTTGTCCTTTATTTTGTTTTATTTTTTATCAGTCCATTCATTAAATAAGAATGGATGATGTTTTATTTTTGTATTTTTTTATTTAATCAATTTGCGAAAAAATTTCTATAAAAATCAAAGATTTTATAGGATAATATTTTTCTTTCAAAAAAGACATCTACCCAAAGAGTGCGCCAAGACCAGCCATTCCGCTTTCTTCCTCTTCCTCTTCGGTAGATTCCTCCTCTTTCTCCTCTTCATCCGCGATAATAGGTGTTTCTTCTTCTTGACATGCAACAGGAGTTGAATTAATAATATTTTTAAGTTCATCTCCTACTGCATTTTCATCTTTTTCCATTACAGCTCTTGCAATTGCGAGCATAGATGAATGTGCTTTTCCAAGAAGTGCACCCATAATATCTGATTCAAATATTGTTGCATTAATTCCAAGATTTTGAGCATCAGTAGATGCCTTTGAAATAATTGCGCCAATTGTATCGATTGTTGGATATGCCGAATTAACTGATAAATTGAATGCTTCACTTGCGGCTATTGAAAAGTTTGCAAAAATTTCATCAGTATCAATTCTAAGTACGGCTGGCTCAAATATTGTTTCACCATCATATACTGCTCTAAGGTCGATACCAACAACCATTGGATATATTTCAAGTCTTGAAAGCATTGCTGCAAGCTTTTGTGAAACTACTTCACCTTCTTTTGCGACAACACTTGTATCTTTAATAACAACTTTACCTTTATCAATTGCAGCAGGAATTCCTGCACCTTGCAAATCGCCCAATATTGGTCCTGGTGGAAAACTCGTAGGTCCTTTTTCTACAATAATATCTTGCGGTGCAATTGCACCTGCTTTTATTGGTGCTGGTGTTTTACTGTTCTCTAATGTTTTAAAAAGTTTGAATGGATTTTTATCAGTGAATACAAATGCGGTTTGTTTATCTATGAATTTATTCATGACATTTACAGCACCTAATTCATCCAATGATCTTTTAATAAGTGTATTCCTTGATACTTTTACAATTGCAATACCTATAAGGTCTTTTCGCATTGCTTGAAATTGCTTTGCAGGAATTCCACCAACACCAACCATTCCAAATAATGAATTTGATTGAACAAGATTTTTTATTTTTTCAATTTCATCCTTTTTCCATTGCGGAATATGACTTGTATGCCGTGCCATCAGACCAACCTCACAGATTTGCCCATTGTAGTTGTAGCATGGATTGATTTTAAATTATATTTACCTTTTTCAAGAACGGATTCGATTTTTTGAACAACTGTATTAGCATTTTCTGCTAATTTAATTGGTTCAAAGCTTCTTCGTCCAATTGAGACATGGAATGTAAGTCTATCTTTCGATCTTACACGAATTGTGTTTGTAAGACCATTTATGACGGATACTACATTTTTATCTGGCGTAAGTGGTATAGGCATCTTACCTCTTGGTCCAAGTATGCTACCCAAGTTTTTACCAATTTGTCCCATAAATTGAACTTCTGCTATAAAAAAATCACATTCGTTTGCAAGGCTTCGTGCTCTTTGTTTATCTCCTGCAATCTCTTTTAGATCTTTCTCAGTAAAAAGATAATTTGCACCTGCACCTTTTGCTTGCAAACCAACTTCCCCTTTTGCAAAAACAGCAATCTTTAATGTTTTGCCAAGCCCATTAGGAAGTACTATTTCAACATCCACTCTGTTTTTTGGCTGACTCATATCAAGATTTTTTAAGTTTATTGCTAAATCCACACTTTCTTTAAAATTTCTTTTAGGTGAATTTTCCAATAAATTTTCAATTGATTCTAATATTTTTTGTTTTGACAATTAATCCCCCCGTAGTAATTTTCAATAGCTCGTTTGGAACAAACGAGCGTTAGTTCGTTTGGAACAAACGAGCGTTAGTATATAACTTGTAAAGTTATTATACTAAACACTCATTCATTCTGAATGAGTTAAAGAAATTTTTAATTTCTTGTTTCTCGGTTTATTGCTTACTGATTAATCTTGCATAAAATGTTTTTATAATTTAAAAAAATCTAATTTTTCACACCATTATTTACATATCTTATTCAATTGAATATAAATTTGTAAAGCTCGTCAACGCACATTCTCTTCGAGAGCTCGTTCGGAAAGCCCATTCGGAATGAATGGGCGTATGAGAAAATCTTTGATTTTCGAACGAACGAGCGTTAATGTGCTCTCAAAGAGAACGAGCGTTTATTATATACTTAACACTCAAACTTATCAGAATGATGTTCAGAAAAATTTTTAATTTCTCGTTTGAAATATATAAAATGTATGAAGTTATAACAAATTTTTAATTTGTCGTATTTGATGATTATTTTTAAAATTATTTTATTTAATGTGCAACTTCAGTTACTTATGTCGGTTTTAAAATAAAACCTGCTACGGACATTTCATTTTCATATAGTTTTAACATATACGAGAAAATGTTATGCTGTGATAGTTCTATAATAGATAGAAATTAAGGTTATTAAAGCTATCGATTGATTAATGAAACAATTAATTATGCGTGTTTAATTATTCAGTAATAACTGCCTAATTCAGTGTTATATACTTGCTAACAATACTTTTTTCATAATTATGAACAAATTCTATACATAAGTAAAAAATCAATCTTTTATTTGGAATGATAAAATAAATCTAAATTTAATTATAGAACAATAAATTGTGGCATATATTAACTTATTTGTCAATTAAAATTTTAATCAATTCATTTTCGAATTTTACCATATTTTTAAAATATTATCTAACTTTTTAAGGCAAC
>JAAXQB010000191.1 GCA_012329085.1 Methanosarcinales archaeon
GTGCCCACCAAAATCAATGAGTTCCATAACTCTGGTTTTGTTTCTAAAAAACTGGCGCAGTTTTTCGCCATACTTTGCCCTCATCCATTTATTGCTGGAGATAAAAGTTAAAAATCCGTCTGGCTTCAGTATCTGCCAGCTTTTCTCATAGAAATAAGTATAAAGGTCAGAAGTGGAGTTATAGACCTCATAGCCTGCTTTTTGCAGAAAGGGCTTTTGGTCTTTTATTTTTTCCTGCCTGACATACGGTGGATTGGCAATTGCAATATCAAAACCACCTTCACGCTTCCCCTCTCCCGAAGGAGAGGGATGTTTAATTCCGAACATCCATTCCGGGTCAAACCAGTCGGCTGATTTGTTAGAATTGTATGGTTCCCAGTCAGCAATCTTTTGGCTGTCTTCTGATGGAAATCCGCTTTGCTTTAATATATCCGATATTTTATTTCTTATTTCTTTATCTTTTTCTCGTAGTTTTTCTTTCTGTTTCATATCACTTGTGCGGAAATAGAGTTCTCTTACTCTTTTTAAATCTTCCTCTAATTTAGGAAGGCGTAGGGCTTTCAAATTACTTTGTCCCTTTAACTTCAAGCCTATCAGTGAATTGGCAGAAATAAATTTTAATTCTAAATTCGGTAGTGGGTCAATACCATAATTTTCATCCTGCTCTCTGTCTCTTTTTTCATCTACTAAAAGTGATATGAAAAACCGCAGTCTTGCTATTTGTATCGCAATGGGTTGTATATCAATACCATAAATACAATTCTGTATAAGATAAAGTTTACGACCGTAATCAAGTTCATTTTTCTTGAAATTATCTTCTGTCTTTTCAATTAATTCTTTTTTGAGAATAACATCAGTTATATTTTCTTCTATTGACTTTATCTGCTGGTTTTTCCATTTCTCATTATGAGGGTCTAACTTGGATAGGACAAGAACAAGTTTCTGTAAAATACCCATTGCAAAGGCACCTGAACCAACTGCTGGGTCAATGATTCTCAGGTTATTAACTGAGTTTATCAAAATGTCTGTTTCTTTATCATTGAAAGGATTTTCTTCGGAATCATAAGACAATAAATTGTTTAGTTTATCATCTATATTTTCAATATCTGACAATTTTGTCTTAAAATGTTCTTTAATAGATTGCGTTACCATATAGTCAACTATTTCTCTTGGAGTGTAATAACTTCCTGTCGCCTTACGAGCAGTTGTTGCTGTTTCAGGATTATAACTTGCAAGTAAATTTTCAAATACTCTACCAAGCAATTCGGGGTCTAATGCAATTTCTACATCAATGGGAGTGCTTTCATCAATTGTAAAATTATATGTCTGCAATAACTTTATTATGCCCCTGACTTTATATTTTTTATTTTTTGTGCCGTAATCTTCATTTAGGTCCTCAGCATGTTCTTCTGAAAAAAATAAGAAATTTGGAATAATTGGTTGGTTTTTTTTTACATCGGAAAAGCCATCTATAGAAATTCCTTCATCTTTTTTATCAAGACATTCAAAAAGACCTCCGTTTAGAAATGGAATTTCCTTAAAATAATCCATGATTTTTTCGGGTTCATTAAAATATACCTGATAGCGATATACACTTTGTTTCTTAAAGTCAGGATTCCAACCTCTGTAATATCTATTCTCGCTCCTAAATCGCCTTTCACTTTGTGGAGTATTTAATGTAGCAAAAAAAAGATTTTGTAAAATTGCTTTATAGTATGTGTTTTCTTTTGGTGACAAATCATTTAGAAATTTACTCAATTCATTTTCATCAAACAAATAATCAGGGACAAGACCTTTTTGTTTCATAAACCAGATAAATATTAATCTGGTAATGAGCCGTATTGTCCATATATTTTTTCCATTTTTTTCTTTTTCTGTATCCTTTGGACACTCTATATTTTTTAATGCCCAGAAATACCAATTTGATAACTCACTAAAGAATTCTTTTGTTACAACCTCAATAGAAAACCTTTCTTGTAACTCCTTATAATCTTTGACCTTTTGCGATAAATATTTGGTAGGTGTATGAATCTTTGCATCAGGACCGAGGAAAAAAGAATATCTGCGGGGATTGGAATATTCTTTTGTAACGCGAGTATCCTTTAACTTTAAGTCAACAGTCGCAAGTGAAAAGCGGTAATTGGGAGAGTTCTCGGAAACAAATACCGCAAGAATCTTTCGGACATTATAGTTACTCATTAAACGGAAAGTTTCTCTGGATAGAGTTACTCTCGGGTCAAATTCGGAATGGTGCTTTATTTCATAAACCTGCAGATTATCCAGCGACGGGACAGTCCCCATCATTTTTATTCTTTTTATTTTATCGGGCTTAAAAGAAAGGTCGGATAAGTTTATTTGTTCTTCGGTTTGTTCAAAGTCATCAGGTAGGAAGTTACTTAAAAAACTCAGAAATTCTTTTTGTTTATATGGCTGGCTAAAATCCATAAGACTAAATTAACTCCTCTGATATTATTAAACTTTCTTCCTCATCATCTATGCTATTTGCTTTTTCTCTTATTTCAACTAGATATTTATGAGGAACATCTTTTTTCAATTCATCAATATCTTCTTTGAGATGCTTTTCTGATATCGCTCTTATCTGTTTTGCATACCTCTGGGGTAATGAATCCAACTTTTCCAACACATACTGCAAATCTTCCAGATAATCTTTATACTGAGGAAATCTATCTTTTAATACAATTATTTTGTCAATTGCTTCTTTCCTTCCTTTGTCGTAAGGGACCTGGGTTTTCTTTGTCCAAAGATTACTTTTTACATTCTGATATATTTTTTCAAAATCGTCTGAAACTTTTTCTGCTTTTTCGCCTACTTCTGCTTTGAATAATTTCAATGCTAACTCCGGACCCAGTGCAAGACATTCATCCTCCGAAGCACCGTATTTAAATATGTATTCACTGCCTTTTCTGGCAAATACAATAACACCTTTTTTATCTTTTTTCACTGTTCTTTTTATTCTTGTTCTCCTCGGTATTTTGATTGCAGATTCAATGATTTCTGGATTAGTATTTCTTAAATCGGTTATCAGATTTCTGTATTCAACATCCCAGGACAGTTCTTCGTGCACTTTTGCCAATCTCTCATATTCTTTTTTGTAATAAGAGCGTAATTCTTCATCTTTAGTTAGCACTCTGGTATCTTCGCCTAAAAGAGCATGTATCAGCGCAATTTTTAATGTGGAGATCTGTTTTATTCTTGTTTCTTCTTCTCCTGTGGCAGTAGGAAAAAAATTAAAAATAAACAACTCATCAAAAACTTTTTTGTTTATTCGATTAATCCTTCCAACGCGCTGTATTACTCTTGTGGGATTATAGGGAATATCATAATTAAAGACAATGCCTGCTCGGTGTAGATTAAATCCTTCTGAAATCGCATCTGTTGCTATCAAAACATCATAATCGTCTTTTGGTTCTTTAATGTCCAGACCTGCGTCAAAATTTTCTTTTATTATATTTTTATTTCTTTTACTGGCATCTGCTGAAGTGTACTTAAACACTTTTAAGTCATCCTTTAAATTATCAAACAGATAATTAGCAGTGTCGGCAAACTCTGTAAATACAATGATTTTTCTTTGGGGATTTTCTTTTAATCTATTTTTAATTTCTACCTTAAAACCATCAAGTTTCGGGTCTTCTTTAATGCCGTTCTTAAACCACTCATCTCTGATTCCTTCAAGCAGTTGGATGTCTTTGTTAACATCCTCGTAAAATTGTTTTTTTATCTCTTTTTTATCTATTAATCTTAATCCCTTTTCATAATATCTCTTTAATTGTTCATCATTGAGTATATTCTCAAGTTCTTTAAATAGATCATTTTCGTATTCATCAATAAGAGCGTCAATATCAGGTAAATTTCCTCTTTTATAAATCGGCACTTTTCCAAGTTTGTCATACCACGAAAGAATTGTTTCAGATGATTTAATCATTGAATTAATTGTCTTTCTAAACGCATACACAGAGCTTTCAAAGCGCCTTACCAGCAGGCGTCTCATAAATTTTGCAAGGTTAATCTGCGACTGTCTGAACAGGTTCTCATCTTCAAATTCTTCCTCTATCTCTTTTCTATATTTTTCAATGTTTTTTAAATAAAACACTGGTTTGTATCTGGCACCGATAAATCCTTTTGATTCATCTTCGGGCGCTATTTTTTCTAATGTCTCTTTATATAATTCGCTGAGAGTTCCTAATTCATATTCTAATAATTCAGGCGAATTCACTTTTGGAAATTCAATTTTCTGTTTCTTTAAATCCTTTTTGTATTCATTTATTGCTTCTAGATCCAATCGTGATCGTCTTATTACTATCGGATATAAAATATCTCTGATTTTATCGGCAAGTTCTTTTATTTCTTTCTTCATTTCCTGTTTATATTCTCTTTGAGCCTTCTGAATTGCTTTGTATTCCTTGACAAGTTGCTTAAACTGGTATGAAAGGTTATCTACTGTTTGTATTGTAGATTTAGCCACTATTTGAAAGAGTTTTATTATTGAAAAAATATCCTGTGGGCGATTATTAAAAGGCGTTGCGGATAAAAGCACTATTTTATTTCCCTGACATAGTTTATGCAGATTGGCGTAGTCCTTTGTCTCTTCATTCCTATATTTGTGCGCCTCATCAATAATAATGAGTCTTTCCTCTTCGTCATCCCCCCGATCGGAGTCGAGGGTAAAATTTTCCTTCAAGGCATCTTCAATTTTACCACTGCTGTAAACTTTTGCATTGAAATCAAAATCATATCTAAAATCATTCCACTGTTCAACAAGATGCGGCGGAGCAATCACAATTGTTTTTAATCTCAAATTATGAGCAAGAACCGATGAAATAATACTTTTCCCCAGACCAACCACATCGGCAATTATTACCCCGCTGTGTTTTTCAATAATTTTTAATGCCTGTTCTATGGCATCAATTTGATACTTTAAATTAAGATATTTTTTTGATATTTGCGCCGCATATTTAATGCTTCTGCTTTTATCCAGCGAATAAAACTCTTCTAAAACTCTCACATATAACAAAAATGGTTTTGGAAGTTTATCTATCCAGATTTTTTCTACAACATTTTGCAGGAATTCATCCAAATTATCTTTATTGACTATATCAATTGATCTGTTTTCCCATAAATCTTTAAATATTTTGTAAGCCTCATCATATTCGTCTCTTAAAATAACATTTATTTCACATCTATTTTTCAGACCACTTATGGTTAAATTGCTTGAACCAGTAATGACTGCTCCGGGACTAATTCCTCCCTGATTGTATTCCTGTTTATGCTCAAAAAGATACAATTTTGCATGATTGGGTTGAACTGTCTTTTTTATTTCAAGAGTTCCATCTTTTAACTTCTCTATGTATAACCTGAAAGCATCCTGCTTCTCTCTGGAATCAAAGAAGTCCGTATCATTGAACAAGGATACAAGAGATGTATTAAAGTTTTGCCTTATCTTGCCTCTTGAAATATTTATATCCTGAATCAATTCAAATTCTTTTATCCTATTTAAGAAATCTTTTTCAATATCCATGCCAATCAATATTTTAACTTCTTTATCTTTAAGTTCTCTGTACAACTCTTCAAAACCCGAGAAATAGAAATATCCTACAAGTGCATAAAATTTCTGTGTAGAGGGTAATATATTGTGTATAACCTCAGATAGCA
>JAAXQB010000175.1 GCA_012329085.1 Methanosarcinales archaeon
AAAATAATTTTACCATCATAAAAAGATTCTAATTTTTCCATTTCTAATTTTTCCATAATTATTGTCTAAATTCATTTAGTGCATCTATTATATAGTCTAATTCATTTCTATTCATGTGCGGATACATTGGAAGTGTTAATATTCTTGAAGATATTTTTTGAGTTATTGGTAAACTTACATTACCATTTAGATTTTTAAATACTGTATATTCATGACATGGTTCAAAATAAATTTTTGTTGAAATGTTCTTTTCTTTTAAATAGTTTATTAATTCATCTCTAATGTTTTTATTGTCTAATAATATGCTATATAATTGATATGCTGCAAAATAATTATTTGGAACATTTATAGTATTTATGCCATTTATTTTGTTTAATTCACTATTTAAATATTCTGCATTTTTTCTTCTCATTTCTATTATTGCATCTACTTTATTTAATTGGGAAATTCCAAGAGATGATAGAATCGTTGATAATCTCCAATTGTATCCAATATCAATATAATCAGTCTTAGTTTGCCCTTCAAAATGATTTCCTTCTGATGTTCTGCCATAGGATACTATGAGTTTTAATTTTTCATATAATTTTTTATCATCGGTAGTTACACACCCTCCTTCTCCTGTTGTAAAGATTTTATTTTGGCAAAAACTAAATATTGCTGAATGTCCAAAAGTTCCTACATTTTTATTATTAACTTTTGCACCAAATGCTTCTGCGGCATCTTCTATTAAAATTAGATTGTGGTCGTTGGCAATTTCTCTTAGTTCTTTTATTTTGCATGGTATGCCTCCATAATGAATTGGTATTATTGCTTTAGTTTTGTTTGTTATTTTCTCTAAAACATCTTTTGGATTCAATCCGAGTGTTTCTTCTTCGATATCTGCAAAAATTGGTGTTGCTCCTACATAATGGGGAGTTATTGCGGTTGCTATGAATGTAAATGATGGAACAATTACTTCATCTCCTTTTTTAATATTGTATGCTTTCATTAAGGCATGTAGTGCAGAACCTCCTGAATTAAAAGTAATACAATATTTTGAACCGATATATTTAGATATGTTGTTTTCAAATTCTTCAATTTCGTTGCCTGAACTCCAAAACATTCCTGTCGTTATGATTTTTTCAGTGGCTTCTATGTCCTTTTTATCCCAGTAAATTTTGAATAATGGTATTTTCATTTGATTCATTCCAATGGTTTATTCATTTCTTTATCTGTTAATTTCCTGATTGTATACAACTTGTGAAGTTATTAATTTTATAAATTATATACTAACGCTCAGAATGTTCAATCATGAGCAAACGCTCATTTGTTCCAAATGAGCTATAAAAAAATATTATATTGTAACGATTAATTTTAACTATTATCTATTCTATTTTTTATTAAATTTGGACTTCTTTTGCCATGAAATATAGCTAAAATAATTATCAATTTTCTTTCAATCAAATATATAATTTTATATGGAAACTTTTTAATGAGATGCTTTTTTGTTCCTTTATATTCAAATGAACAGCTTTCTGGATTTCTTTCTATATATTTTAGACCTGCATCAACTTGTAAAAGGAAATCATGCCCTAATCCTTATCTTTTAGATTCATACCAGATAAAAGCTTTCTTTAAATCATTTTCAGCTTCAGGTCTGATAATAACTCTATGAATCATTTGTTTATTATTCTTTTATAAACATTTTTCCATGGAGAGCCCAAATCGGGATTCTGGTAATATGCCACTAACCTTTCATCAATCATATTTTTTTCTTTTTCAGTTAATTCAACTGAATCAATTTCTTCAGCTACCGTATCCCAAATATCTTCTACTAATTGAATTCTTTCTGGTATTGATAAATTAAGAGTGTCAGTTACAGTTAGTTTTTTCATAGTTTAAATATCCTTTATTTTTTTATAGTATATAACTTGTAAAGTTATGTACTTAACACTCGTTCTTTACAAGAACGAGTTAGAGAAATTTCCAATTTCTCGTATCATTGATTGTTGCAATGTGATTTAAATATAGAACACTACCATTTTATGCTTTTTAAACTTTTAATTTTCAAATTCTTCAATTTCGTTGCCTGAACTCCAAAACATTCCTGTCGTTATGATTTTTTTAGTAGCTTCTATGTCCTTTTTATCCCAATAAATTTTGAATAATGGTATTTTCATTTGATTCATTCCAATGGTTTATTCATCTCTTTATCTGTTAATTTTCTAATAATTTTTATTGGAGTTCCATATGACATGGTATTTGGTGGAATGTTTTTATTTATAAAACTGTGAGCTCCTATAATTGAATTTTCCCCAATTTCGACATTTGGCATAATTGTGGTATGACTTCCAATTTTTGCATTTTTATTTATTATTACTTTTCCTTTTTTATCATCTATTGTTGAAACTGAATATATGGAACAATGAGAACCTATTTGGACATAATCTTCTATCACAACTCCATTTTTTGCATTGATGTAAGTGAAAGCACCAATATCTGTGTATTTTCCAAGCTTTAGATTTTTAGGATATTGAACAATCCAATTATATTCTGTTGGTATATTATGCTCAATTTTTGGAAGTTTCCAATTTTTAAATCTCATGCTGCCCTACAATTATAATACATCTATGAATTTCTTTTTTATAAAATTTTCATTTACATCTATTGATTTTAATATATCTACGATATATTTTGAAGATTGTGGTTTATAATATGGATTTTCATTTCTTTTTACAATATTAATAAAACTTTCATCATATAATGCTTTTTCTATACTTTTTTTTAGAAAACATTTACTTCCACATCTTACATGGATTATTACTAATATTTTTTTGTTTTTATACATTTTTTCTACATTATATCACTCCATTTTAACAATTCATCATAATTTTTATCTACATTTAATTTTCTTCCAACTACATATTTTACTTCATCGGGTTTTATTTCTGTTCCGGGTCGCTTATATTCTAAATCTTCTAATTTTATAATATCTCCAGCTTTCATATCCCTATTGATTACAATGCTACGCCTAAACAATTTTAATTTAGCTTTTTCATCATCAGATACAATTCTATTAAAGCTCCCTAATGATTTAGTTATATTTTTAGACTCTTCGCATATGACTTTTAATTCACTTGGATTCGCTGAAATCAAATGATCCCAACCCGGTAAATTTTTATCCAATGTAAAATGTTTTTCAATTATACAACTACCTAATGTTACAGAAGCTAATGGGATTGATATTCCTATTGTATGATCTGAAAAACCTATTGGATATTTAAATGTTTGTTGCAACATAGAAATATTATTTAAATTAATATCTTCATATCTTGGGGGATAAATAGAAATACAATGAAGTATTATTATTTTATCATTTCCCGATTTTTCTATTATACTTATTGCTTGTTCTATTTCACATATAGTTGACATCCCCGTTGATAAAATAATAGGTTTACCTTGTTTTGCTATATACTTTAACAATTCTAAGTTATTAATATCCATAGAGGCTACTTTAATGAATGGCACATCTAATTCCATTAATAAATCTACTTCCTCTTTTGAAAAGGGTGTTGAACAAAAATCAATTCCTAATTCATCACAATATTTTTTTAACTCAAAATGTTGTTCTTTTTTAAGATGATAACATTCCACCATTTCTTTCAAAGAACCAAAATGTTTTTTAGGTGAATCTTCATATGATTGATTTCTATCATATTCTTCTTTGGCAATTAAAGATTTTGTTGTCCAAGATTGAAATTTTACTGCATCAGCACCACAATGTATTGCACTTCTTATCATTTTCTTAGCAAGTTCCATATTACCATTATGATTAGCACCAATCTCGGCTATAATATATGTTTTTCCATAATTTTTGATTTCTTTATCTCCAAATTTAATCATCTAATTCCCCTCCAATTTCATCTAAGCTTTTTATATTCTCCCACCAGTAGATACTATCTGAATAAAATTTATTAATATGTTTTATATATTTATTTTTATAACTTATTTTTTTTAACTTTTTTTCTAATTTTAAGATATCTTGAAACATTTTTTGAAATTTATAATCTATAGTCATCATAATTTTATAATGTTCTTTTTTTACCTTTAATCCCATTTTTAATTTTTTATCATTTAAAATATTTGTATTTCCTGCAATATTATTTTCATAAATTCTATAATATGTTTTTGTATCTACTTTTTTTCCTTTATATCCCCTATATATTAAATAACTATGCATATACCAATCAAAAGCTATTATATTATCATCTATTATAAAGTCATTCCATATATTTTTCGTTTTATTTAAATTTATAGATGTATGTGACATGCCTAAAAAATTATAATTTTTCAACTCTTCTAAACTATTTACTTTTTCTATAAGTTTTCCATTATAAAAATCTTTGTTTCCTTCTAATAAATATAAATCATTATAGTAAAATCCAAACTCACCATTTGTTTTTTTGTATTCTTCTATAATTTTTTCAATTCGATTATTTTCCATAACATCATCAGCATCACAAAATACTAATAAATCATACTTCATTTTAATAGCATAATTTATTATAAACTTTCTTACTCCAGCTATACTTAAATTAGTTTCATTTTTTATTATTTCTCCAAAATAACCATATTTTTTTAAATTTTCATTTAATTTATCATCAAAAATTAAAGTATCAAATTCTTTTATAGTCTGATTGTTCAATGAATTAAAAAAATCAATTAAAAATAGTTTTATAATTGGATATACGAAACTAACTAATAAGACTTTCATACATCCTATACCCCATAACAAAAATTTTTATATGCTTTTTTATAGTTTTTAATATTTTTTATTTCCATTTTTTATGGTATATAATTTGTAAAACGAGCAAACGCTCAGAATGTTCCAAACAAGCTATTTAAAAATTAAAATAAAATTTTACCTTTGCCATCTGCATGCTTTATTTACAAT
>JAAXQB010000318.1 GCA_012329085.1 Methanosarcinales archaeon
ATATATCTCCATCTACGTGTTCAGATATGGTTTTTTCTTTATTAAACGCACTCTGTTTTTTAAAATCTTCTACTTTCAATCCTATTCTTTTCATTTGACCTTTTTTTATTTCAGCAATTATATTTATTACTTCAAGATTTGTGTTTATTTCTTTAATTGAATTTTGGATTAGATTTTGAGTTTTAAAATCAACAGTATATGTGCTTTTTGAATTTATATAATTCCATAATTTTCTAAATTCTTTTGAATTGAAATTGATTTTATTAATTTTATTTCTAATTTTATTTGAATCGTTTTCATTTTCTGGCATAGGAATTACATTTTCATAAAGCTCTCGCACGATTTCCGTTATTTCTGGCGCTTTATCTTTTAATTCTTCTCGCAATTTTATTTTTCCTATTTCTCTACCTTCATGATATGCAGAAGTTAAAATGCCATCTTCATCAATATATTTATTACCTATAAAATCATAGATTATTTTATTTGCAAGGGATTCTGATATTTTTTCACCTGCAATAGATTTTTTCATTAAAAATTCTTTTGTTAATTTCGAAGGTCTATCCCTTATATTCTCGCTAAATTCATTTTGAAGTTTATGTGCAAAATCTTCATAAGACTCATTTGCAATAATTGTTAATATATTTGCTTGCGTAAAATCTAAACCCTCATATTCGTCATCAACTCGCTCTCCTTGGGTATTTACACAAAGCCGCAATCCTCTTCCAACTTCCTGCCTTGTTCTTACTTCTGCAGGATCTGTATTTCTTAAAATACAAATTTGAAATACATTTGGATTGTCCCATCCTTCTCTTAATGCAGAATGTGAGAATATAAATCTAGTTTGTTGCTTTAAATCAAGTAGCAATTCTTTTCTTTTCATAATTAAATCATAAGCTGAAACATCATCGCATGATTTATTTTTTCCTCTTCCTTTTTCTTTGGGATTGATTAACTTTCCTTTTTTATCAATGGAAAAATATCCTTCATGTGTAGTTCTATGATTTATAGATTCAAGATATTTTGCATAATTTATATCTTCTTTTTTATAAGATTCGATTAATTGTGTATATTCTTCCTCAAATATTTGTGCATATTTTCCAGATATTGCATTTCCTTCCTCATTATAATATCTATAATTTTTAACTTCATCAATAAAGAACAAGGATATTGTTTTAATGCCATTTTTATAATTATTTTTTTCTTTATTTAAATGGGATTTAATGGTCTCTCTTATTTGAATTCTTCTTTTATGTTCTTCATTGATATTTCCAACAACATTGCTAATGTAAAGAATAACACCATTTGTAAAAGATACTTTTGTGTAAGTTATGTCAGATACTTTATATCCTTTATATTGTTGAAGCCCATTTGATAGTGAAAATAAATCATCTCCTTTATTTATTCTTCTTAGTTTTTTAACTACATTATTTACTTGTTTAATTTCAAATTCAATTCTTGCTCTTGGATAGTGATTTTTGCTAATGTCGATTCCTTCGAGATATAAGTAACTGTGTGTTGCCGTTGTTCCTTTTATGTCAATGCCTTTAACATTAATTTGTTTTACTAATTTTTTATTGAATGCATCAATAGCATCAAGTCTATAAACCATGTTGTAAATTTCTTTGTGTGTGGCAGAATATCTTAATGTAAATAAAGAATTGAAATCTTTCATTGCAAATTTAGTGCTTTTTCCTTCAACAGATTGCGGTTCATCAATAATTATTATGGGATTTACGCCTGCGATATAATCTATTAATCTAACGCCCCTTTCTGTTTTTTTATACATGTTGTTGGTTTCTTTTTTATTGAATGCATGATTGTTGATAATCATTACATTGATCCCATTATTAGTTGCAAAAGATTCTATTTGAGTTGGTTTAGAAGAGTCAAATATAAAATGCCTTGCTTTTTTACCATATAATGTAGCAAAATGATTTTCCATTATGTCAAAAGATTTAGCAACGCCTTCTCTTATTGCAATACTTGGAACTACTACAATAAATTTAGTCCATCCATATCTTATATTTAGTTCAAATATTGTGTTAATATAAACGAAAGTTTTTCCAGTTCCTGTTTCCATTTCAATTGTAAGATTTAGGCCATCTCCTTCAATTTTGGTTGATTGGTGGATATCGTGCTTTTTTTGTATGTTCTGTATATTTTCTAATAATACTTCATTGGATAGTGATATTTTACCATTTTTCCAAGCATAGATATTTGAATCAAATCCATAATTTGTTAATCCTCCTTTATTTTTGCCTAATATGTATTGAAAAGAATCGTTTTCTTGACCTGCAAATACATTGCAAATAGCATCTCGTCCATCGATTTGGAATTGTTGTTTTTTGAATTTAAGTTTCATTTTAGTGATTTTTTTGAATTTTTTTACCAATAATTCATTTTTCGATAATATTAAATATCAAAAACTTTTAAAAATTGAGATATTTCTCGATCTGCATCTCCCCAAGGCATTGACTTTTTCGCAGGCCATGTTACATAGAGAAAACGCTTAGCTCTTGTAAATGCAACATACACATTATTTTTTTCTTGCACCATTTCTATTCCTCCATTTTTAATTGAACGATAATCGGGAAATGTCCCTTCATCCATTCCCATCAAAAAAATAATATCGTATTCTTGACCTTTCATTGTATGGATTGTGCTAAATGCAATTCCTTTTTTTTGAATCGGTGTATGAGTTTTTCCAAGAGCCATTGAAGATTTAAATTGGCGTAAAGAAATCCGATTGGTTCTTTTATCATATTCATTCCAATGTTTTAATAATTCTTTAATATCGTCCAATATCATTTTTTTATTATCAAAATCTTTTATATAATCCGCTTCCTTTATTTTTTTTGAAAAATCATCAAGCAACAATCTAAAATTACTTCCATCCTTTTTAAAATCTAAAACCGTCTTAATTGCAATTTTATATTGTATATCTAAATCTAAACTATTTTCAAATTCTTTTAACTTATTAACTTTTATATTGGAAAATAGTTTAAGAAGTCTATGCCTATAAAGAGCATCTTTTGAATTTACTTTAATACGAAAAGCCATATCAAACACTTTCATTAATTCCGATTCAAACTTAATTGCACCAATGGGTGGTTTATAAAAATATGGGATATTTTTTTTATCAAATAAATTAGATAAATGTTTAAATATATACTTATTTCTGCCAAGAACTGCAATTTTTTCATATGTGATGCTTCCTTCTATGTCTTTATGTGTGCCAAGTTTGATAAGTTCCTTAATTTTATTAGAAATCCATATAGCTTCACTTTCTTCATCATTCATACTATGAATTTCAAAAATACCATTGATTTTAGTATTTACAATATTGCATGAATTTGGAATAATTTTTCTAGCAGCCTTCAACACTTCTTTCGAAGATCTGTAATTTTCATTTAATTCAATACTCTTTGGTTTAAAATCTTCAACAAATTTTTTAGTCATATATTCAGGTGAAGATCCATTGAAAGCAAATATCGATTGGTTTGGATCTCCAACCATCATAACATTTTGATGCTTATCCATTGTTATTGAGCATAATAATCTATATTGAGCATAGTTTAAATCTTGTGCTTCATCAATACAAATATATTCATATGCTCTTCGATATAAAGCAACAATTGCAGGATTTTCCATAAAAAGATTATAAGTCAATAATATAAGATCGTCGAAGTCAATGGCATTTTGTGAATATAAGATATCTTGATATGTTCTATAAAGTAAAATAAGATTTTCATCATCACATTCTTGTAAAAGTTCATTTTCAGATAAAAGTTTTTGTTTCACCTCTGAAATAAAACTTAAAGCACTATAACGAAAATCTCTTTGCTGTTTAGAACTCTTTTTAATATAATAAGAATAAAAAGATGGGGTTTTTTCTATTGCTTGCCCAATGAGCTCCAACCTATCAGATTCATTTTCAAAAATATGAGGAATATTAGCAAATCCAATTGCATGCCCATGATTTTCCAATACTTTTTGGCAAAATGCATGAAATGTGCCAATAAATAATTGTTTTTCAACATTATTAAAATTTCCAAATCGTTCTTTCATTTCATTGGCAGCTTTATTAGTGAATGTTATGGCAAGTATCTTTCGTTTAGTTTTATCTTTAAGCACTTTTATTCTTTCAATAAGAACTCTTGTTTTTCCACTTCCAGCACTTGCTTTTACAAGAATTGCACCTTTATCAAAAGAAACAATATCTTGCTGTTTAGACGATAATTTTATTTCACTCATTTGTATCATTCCTTCTTAAAGTGGTTTCTATTTTTTCAAATAAATCAATTATTTTTGCCGGTAACTTTTTTTGACTTTCAATTATAGTTTCTGCAAGTATTGGTGCAAATTTTGTTTTATTGCCTTTAATTTTTTCTAAAATTCGTTGATTGTCATAATTAGCAATTTCTTTTTGCTTTGCTTGTTCATGGTTTGTATTGCTACATTTTGGAATTTCTACCTTTATGATGGCTTTTTTCATTTCTTCAATAAATCTATCATTAAATAACTCTTTTTCAAAATCATTTCCTTCAGTTAAAAAAATGATTACTTCATCTTCTTTTTTACTATAACCACTATCTTTAAACTGCTTTATAACGCTATTTTTCGTATCTTTTTCCGCATCACTAAAAATAAACAATGGAATTTTTAGATTCTCTGCAACTCGTAAAAAAGGAAGATACGTGCCATGACCACCAACTCCAACAAAATTTATGCCAAGTTCTATAGGATTTCTATTGAAATGTTCTTTCGCAAAAATTGGCAATGCTTGCTCTTCTGTTTCTCCTTCAGAGAGAACAATCACTTTTGAAAAGAAGAGCTCTCCCCGCGTGTTAATTACCTGCCTTTCAATTTTTCTAATTTCTTCATCATTTAATTCCTTCGTATTAATTGCACCACAACCAACGGAATTATCATTTTTATAAAAATTTCTAAGTTGGTATAATTCACAAGATGCAACAATATAAGGTGAATGTGTTGATATGATTTTTTGTCCTTCAATACTATTGATTTGGCTATAAAGTTTTTTTTGTGCATTTGGGTGTAAATGTGATTCAGGTTCTTCTATTGCTAATATGGGAAAAAATGAGGCAGATTTAGATTCAGCATTTTCATTCAATAAATTAATAAATGCTTTTAAAGTAAGCAAGGATGACCAACTGCGAGTGCCCATGCCATGATACTCCATTGGAAAACTGTCTCCTTGATCACCGTAGTTGATTGATAGACCTTTGCTAAAATCTCTCACTTTTTTAGTAAAAAGTGCAAGTTCTACGCCCTCTCCTTTTGAGGAATCCATTGTAGAATTTAATTCATTTAGCGTAGATATAAGCTTTGAAAGAATGGGACTGCCTTCAACGGCTTGCTTATTTAACTCTTCTATTTGCTGTTCAATTATTTTAATATCTTCATTAGTATATTTAATTTTTGAAATTATTTTTCCAAGATGTGAATTTTTTAATTTTATATCTTCAAGTATATCTCTTTGTGCATTTATATAAAAAAATGGCATCTCGTCATAATTAAAAAATACATCATCACCATCATTTTCAATTTCATACCAATGTTCCTGATTTTCATTTTTAAAATCTGGCCAATTATTCAAAATATATCGTTTTGATTTGTATGTAGCTTTTGTTTCATCATAAGTTATAATTGTGCGAAGAGGAACTATTGCTTTATCTTCATAATTGATTCGAATTTTATTTTCAGTAAAGAGTGATTCCCAACTTTCACTAAATTTATCATGTATTTCACCATTTTTATATATTGGTTTTATACAAATATCAACAATAATTTTATTTAAACTGTGATTATTTGATATATATAAATCATCGTTGGTTATAAATTAACTATTTCCCAAAGCAATTTGTATGGCTTTTAGGAATGATGTTTTTCCAGAATTGTTCATTCCTATTAAAACTGTAACTTGTTCAAGATCGACTTCGATATTTTCCAATCCACGAAAACCTTTAATTCTAACTGTTTTTATTAAAATACTCATATAATTTACCTATTTTTTATAGTATATGCATTATAACTTTTTGCTTCACATTAATCATATCTTATACTTAATCATATATCTAACTGATGTGCATAAATATTTGCACCATAGAACCATATCTTTTTTTTTCTCATTCAAATCTACATGCATTAATTTAATATCATTAATTTCTGTATTATACGAAATTGCCATTTATCATCATAAATTTTATTAAATATAAGTCTATTATCAGACATTTGCAATTTCCTTTTCATATGTTTAGTATTATATCCACCAAATAAAGCATTATCACCTCTACTTCTAATTCTTGCAAATCCTTTATTATCAACACCTTTTTCATAGATTAATTTAGAAAGTTCTGTTTCGGATTTTGTTAATTTTTCTCTTGCACCAAATCGTTCTTTAAGTTTAATTCTTTCTTTGATTAATTCTTGTTTTCTTGTTTGAATTGCAAAATAATTTTGTGCAAATGCAATTTCTTGTTTTCTTGAGTCTCCATTTTGAGCAATAAGATAACAAGC
This sequence comes from Methanosarcinales archaeon, assembly GCA_012329085.1. The sequence continues at coordinate 6,541 of JAAXQB010000318.1, forward strand.
ATATCGCGTAAGCATATATTCTTCAATATATTTAGTTGCACCTTTTGGCATATTTATCGTTTTCCTAACCTCAGGAAAATGATCATTTATATCTTGCCTTATATTTTTACATGCGTCTTTTGCTTTTTCAATTACTTTTGTAAAATTCTCCCATTTTGAATATCCTAATAATTTCTGTAAATCTCTGGCAAACCAAAACTCCATTCCATCTTCTTCATAAGCATATTCTTCAAAATTTTTAGTAAGTTTTGATATTATTTGGATATTCATGTCTAAATCACCTTTACAATTGTATTTGATAATTTATTTTTTAGATATTCATCACAATTAACTTTTGTTGCATCGTCTTTAAATGAAGAATCTTTAAATACAATTCTTAAAGGATTAAGTTCTGCAATTTGTTTTATGGTTTCTAAATCAATTTCATCTTCAAAACATGCTATAAGAAAATCATCATTTACTATGTAAATTGTTTTTTCGTTTATTTTTTTTTCTTGGACTTTTGCTGAAATTGGAATTGCTAAATCTAATAATACTTGATAGAGTAAATCTTTGTCAGTTCTATCTTCTTTTATGTTGTCTTTTAAATTTATTAAAGTTCGTTGGTCAATTTCATTAGGATTGTAATAAACATTTTTCATGTTTGATGAATCTAATTTGAATACTTTGAAACCGAAATCTAATTTATTTAGGTCTATTGTTTTTCCATCTAATTTGGTTTGTTTAGATTTTTCAATAGCATATTCAGAACGAATGTGCGTTAAATCATCTTTTATTTTTTTGGCGGCTCTTCTAATTCGTTCTTTTCCAATTTCACAGATATTTTTGTATCCTGCTTTGTAAGCTTCTGAATCTTTGTCTGTTTTTTCTGGAAGTTGAACCATTATGAATTTTCGGTTGCCGTTGTCTTCGGCGTTTAATTGCATAACGGCATGTGCAGTTGTGGCACTGCCTGAGAAGAAGTCGAGGATTATATCTGATTTTGTTGTAACTATATTTAAAAATTGTTTTATCAAAACTGTTGGTTTAGGATAATCAAAATATTTCTTTTTTTCAAATAAATCATAAGTTTCTTTTGTTGCAAGTTCATTATTATATCCATTAATTAATAAATTTTTATAAGGATTAGCCCTTTCAATTTTATTATTTTGATTATCAACATATTGATACTGTTTAAAATATACTTGCCATCCTTTGTTAGATTTTTTAAACTTTATAAAATTATTTTTAATGCCCCAATCCAATTTAGATTTAGACCATCTCCAACACCAATTATTTTGTTCTTTTACACTTCCGGGATAGATGTTAGTTCCATCGGGGGATTTTATTGGATAATCTAATGATTTAGAATAAGTAATGCTCCCCCTATCTAATTTATTAAGTTTATATTTCCCTCGTTCAGATTCAAAATCATCACTAAAAGGATATGAATTTAAATTATTTACAACTTCTTTATTTAAAATAACATCATCTATGGACTTGCCATAACATAATATGTAGTCAGTTTCAATACTTATTCGTTTAGCATCCAATCTTGCAGACACTCCTGTTTTTCTAATAAAATTGGCAATAAATGCATTTTCACCAAATACTTCATCACATATTTTTTTTAAATTGTATAATTCATTATCATCAATAGAAATAAAAATAACACCATCATCTCTCAATAGTTGTTTAGACAACGCCAATCTCTCATAAATCATAGATAACCAATCACTATGAAATCGCCCATTTGATTCTGTATTTTGAATTAATTTATTTTCATTATTATCTGATATACCATATTTTTTAATATATTCTTCTTTTGAAATTTTAAAATTATCTTTATAAATAAAGTCTTTACCCGTATTATAAGGCGGATCAATATAAATCATCTTAATCTTATTCAAATATGACTCTTGTAAAATTTTCAATATTTCAAAATTGTCTCCTTCTAAATATAAATTTTCTGTATTTTCAAAATCAACACTATCTTCTATAATAGGTCTTAAAGTTTTATTAGTCGGTTCTATTATCTTTTGTTTTGATTTTTGTTTTCCAGCCCAAGTAAGTTCATAAACTTCTTCATCGTTGTCCGCAATATCTCCAATTAAATCTTTTAATTTATCAACATCAATTGTTTTGATAAGTTTGCCATTTCGATTAATTTCTGTTATGAGTTCAGGAAATTCAGCACATATATTTTTAATTATTTCGAGATTTTTCCCACTTAGTTTTTTTGTTTTTAACTTCAATTTTTTCATTTTTCACCCCTTCAATAATATTTATATGGCTACAAATTTTATAATTATTATTTTTGCATCAAATAAGGTATATATATTGTTTCAAAATCATTCATATTATAAACAGTTTTAGAACCCATTCCATCTTTATTTAATAAATATATTTTATCAAATTCTTTTAAATAACCAATTATCCAAAAAGGAACATTTAATTTTTTAGATAATTGATAAATCATATTATCTTTAAAATCTTTAAAATCGAATGCATCAACATCATCGATGATTATTTCAATATACAATAATTTTGGCAAGTATTTAATAGTATCTGAAATAATCATGCTCCAAGTATTATTATTATCAAAATAAAAATTATTTTTAAAATATTTACTTAAAATAAAATATATGTTTTCTTCGTCTTTTTCAAGATATGAATCTTTGTATGATTCGACTTTAAATTCTGATGATCCAATATCATGCGATAATAAAAATTCGTTAAATTCTTTAAATGAGAAAATTTTCTTTTCAAAATCAAATTTAAAATTAGAAACATCGTTCATTAGAAAAATAGACAACCCTTGTTTTAATATATTTGCATTTTTCTGTTTATAGAATACCCACAATTGCGAATTTGTTTTCTTTGATAACTCGAACAATGCTTTATAATTGTTATAATCGGCTTTAAATGGATACCATTTTATAAGATTGTAAAAAGATCTTTTAATTTCAACATATGCTAATATTTTACCATCATTGATGCATAATGTGTCAAAATCTTGAATGATATAATTGGGATTCAATCCTTTTTTACTTAATTTATTACTTAAATTAATTCTCCATTTATGAAATTTTGAAGATGTGTGTGTGTTTATTTTTTTCATTTTTTTGAATACCATTAAATATTATTTTATTCTTGATTTAAATTTGAGATTTTAGTATATGAATCTTTCAATTCTATTTAAATACATTTAATTTTAAAAATTTTGTTTTTTAAATTTCAATATTATTTTAAATCACCTTCACAATCGTATTTGATAATTTATTTTTTAGATATTCATCACAATTAACTTTTGTTGCATCGTCTTTAAATGAAGAATCTTTAAATACAATTCTTAAAGGATTAAGTTCTGCAATTTGTTTTATG
>JAAXQB010000376.1 GCA_012329085.1 Methanosarcinales archaeon
CTCATTAGTCTATTATTCTTTAATGCCCTTTTAATAGATATCATATCCTATAATTATAATTTACCTGATATAAAAGCTTTTACATAGGGGCTTTGAAAAACCTTAAAAATTAAATGCTCATTTGCTCCAAATGAGCTATCAAAACTTCTTAAAAGTATATAATTGGGAAAGTAAAAAGAGAGGTAAATCAAAATTTTCATAAGCATAATCTCTAATTTGCAACAAGTCTAATATGCTGGTATCAATGAATTTTTAATTGTTTATTTCATTGGTATTTATAATATTTTGAAAGTGTTTATATAATACCACTTTTTTTGAAAAATTATCTTATTTTTTTAGTATATTGTTTTTATGGAACTTGTCGTGCATGGAATAACGATGGTAATGACACTGGAGATGACTCAAATTATAACAAGAAGTCTTATTGTGTTTTAAATGGATTAAAGAAAATTTTAATTTTTCGGCTTGAATGACTTAAATTGAAATATGGTCTTAATCATTTTGCATTGAGATCAAAACTTTACATATATTCTATAAAGTCAAGTTTTATTGAACTGCAAAAACTTTAGTAGCGTAACATCAGTTACTAATTCTCACTACTATATCATCGGCTATAAATCAAGTTGGACGAAATTTATTCGACCGTAGCATTAATAATAATAATAATTATAATAATAATTTATTACCAAAAAAAATTAACAATCTTTCTTCATAGATTGTTTTTTAAGATTAACTGACATTTTTAATTCATCATGTATGACTTTATTTTTAATTTCCATTCTATGTAACAATTCTTTTAATATCAATATTGTTCCTTTTTTATCTAAAGGCTCATTATCATTTCCACATTTAGGAGAAAGTATACAAGCAGGACAAGCATTTTCGCATTTACAATCTCTTACAAGTTCATAAGTCATTTTAACTATTTCGGTAATTAATTCATAAGATTTTTCAGCTAATCCAATTCCACCTTCAAAACCATCATAAACGAAGATTGTGGGTTCCATTGTATCCGGATGATTCGGTGTAGATACACCTCCTAAATCCCATCTATCACACATTACATGAAAAGGCATTATTCCAATCATCGCATGTTCAATACCGTGAAGACCCCCCGCAAAGATTTCTCTCTTTAAGTTTTTTTCATTAATATCTTTATTTTTCTCCCTTTTTAAGTACTCTTTATATCTCTTATTCAATTTTTCTTTTATATCTTTATCTTTCTTCCTCTCTTTCCATATTTTTTCTTTTATATCCTCTGGTATGATAAACCATAATCCTTTTGTTTTAAAGTTTAATGGTGGTAAATCAAGTTTTTCCATTACTACCATATTGTCATATTTCATTATTTTGTAGCCGACATACTGTTCGTTCACTTCCACATCACCAAACGAAACAGAAAAACTACCAATTTCTTTCTTTTCAATCTCCTCTAAAATTCTTATATCTACAACCTTCATAGCCTCAGTATAGTAATCCACATCCTTCTTTTTAACTTGAGCAATTGAATTTTTCAAATCCAAATCTTCCACAATATATGTTTCTCCCTGATGAAGTAAAACTGCTTTTTCATGTGCTTCTCTATATGCTTGAGTTCTATCCATTGTTTCAAGCAATTTTCCATCACAAATAACTTTAAATATCTCAGAAGAAATATTGGCTAAACTAACAGCCTCTGTAGCTCTTCTCTTTCCAGAATAAACCCAGCCATTCGGTGTATCTTGAACTAAGCCCTGTTTTTCCAATGCCTTTAAAATGTCTTCTGCATCATCTCCAAAATATATCCCATCTTCTCCCAATTGAATCAGCATCTCAGCTGCAGCACACATCAAATGTCCAGAGACCACATAAGGATTCGATAAATTAATTATTGCGTGCTCATGTGATTTATCAAAGAAAATCTTTGGGTGTCTCATGAAATATTGATCCAAAGGATTTTGGAAAGCAACTAAAGTTGCAACAGACTCGCTAACTCCTCTTCCAGCTCTTCCTGCTTGTTGCCATGTTGATATAATTGTTCCTGGATAGCCTGAAATTATTACGCTATCTAATGAGCCAACATCTATTCCTAATTCTAAAGCGTTTGTAGAAGTTACACCTCTTAAAACTTCGTTTTTTAAATTATTCTCTATTTCTCTTCTCTCCCCTGGAAGATAACCCGCTCTATATGCAGTTATTTTATCTACGAGATATTGTTCAGTTTTCTTGAGTTCTTCCTTCGACCAGAATGCAATTAACTCTGCCATTTTTCTTGAGATAGTGAAACATAAAGTCTGAAGATTATTTTTTACGAAAAATAAAAATAAATCTTTTGTCTCCTGATGAATAGATAATTCACCTACGCCATCGTAATATGGATTGTAGAATATGAAATATTTCTTCCCTTTAGGCGATCCATCATTGGCAATTAGCTCAAGCCTAACTCCAATTAATTTCTCACCAAATTCAATTGGATTTGCAAGTGTAGCAGTAGATAATATAAATTGAGGGTTAGAACCATATAAACTACATATTCTCCTAAATCTTCTAATTAACAATGCAACATTTGATCCAAAAACACCCCTATATTGATGTGCTTCATCTATCACAACAAATTTTAAATTTCCAAAGAACTTTTGCCATTTATAATGCCAAGGCAAAACCTGATGAAGTTCATAAGGATTACTTATTATTATTCTTGAAGTCTTTCTAATTTTTGGTCTTTTATTTTGTGATGTGTCACCATCATATATATTCGGATTTACTCCTATTCCACTTAAGCTTTCAAATTCCTTTATTACTTTCAACTGATCATTAGCAAGTGCTTTTGTAGGATAAAGATAAAGAGCCGTAGCACTTTTATCTTGAATCAATCTCTCAAAAATTGGAATATTAAAAGCAAGTGTTTTTCCTGATGCTGTTGGCGTTGTTATAATAACGCTCTTTCCTGCGCTCAAATTCTCAATTGCATCACATTGATGCTTATAAAGTTTAATATTTTTTTTTAAAAGATAAGCTTTTATGTTTAGATGTAAGTCTTTTTTCAACTCACCATATATAGGTTCTTTAAAGAGTAAAGTTTCGATATGTTCCACTCGTTTCTTATATTGAGAATTCCTTAGAAGTTTTGATATTACATCTTTCATTTTATTCTTTCCACAATTTCAAGTTATCAGGTTCTCTAAAACCTCTTTTCAATAATATGTCTTTCTCTTTTAATAAACAAGCTCTATTATGAGCTATTGCATTCTTTATATCTCCCCTCAGCCATGCGTGCATACATAATTTTCCATTACCATTAAAAGGATCGTTATATTTAGAAATTTTCAATACTTTAATAACTTCTTCTTTTTTTTCATATCTGTATTTATTAAGTTCTCTAAATTCAACTGGAATAAAACTCCTTTTTCAAAAATTGAATTGAATGCATATAATGGTTTTTCAAGTTTAGATAATAACTTTCTAACCTCTTGTTTTAATAATTCTATTGAAATTTCATTTTCTGCATAAATTATTTTCAATTTCACTCCATTTATATATCCAAAAATAACGGGCGTTATATTCTTATATTGTCGAGAATCGTCAAATTTATCGAACTTTCCTATTGTTTCCAGGTCAATAATTGTACCTTTGAAATCGGATATTAGTTCTTCTTGATAATATTTTAACAATTTTTCAACTCCATTTCTCGTGCAGTTTTGAAAATACATTGGCAATTGAAATCAGATCTTGTTTATTATGCTCAATTATTGGAATGATTGGTCCTATGTTTCTGGTTCTCATATATGTCTCATAGAAATCTGGAACTAAAGCACCAGGCACATCATCTTTTCTTTCCACTCCAAATAAATATTTTTCTAATGTGCTCAATTTACAATTAGGTATTTTTTCTCTCCATGCACGCCTTGAAAAGTGACGCATATCGAAATGTGGTATTTCAAGATCTGCTTTCATGCGATAATATGCTAATCTCCCTTTAACATAGGGAATATCAAATGTTAGTCCATTGAATGTTATGAAGACACTATTTTTATTAATTTGAGATAAAAATCCAAGTAAGGCTGCTGGTTCCTCCTTTATATCTCTTAGAAGGTATTGATTTGTTAATATCTGATCTCCAGAAATTTGTGCCACACCAAACAATATAATCGGTACATTAAAAAAACCCATGGTTTCTATATCAAAAAAAATAAAATCTTCTTTCTCATGAAATCCAGAAGGATAAAATGCTAACGGGCGAGATTTTGGAAATGGGCGTTGTCTGATATAATCTACAATTTGACAACTATCTTTTTTATAAACAATTTTTAAAATTTCTTTAGCTTTAGATGCAAAACAAGGGTGTTTCGTAAGGTCATCAATTGTTTTATATCCATTTGCTTTCAAATTATGCTCAGTTATTTCTTCTATTCCATCAATCAATTTTAAATCGGATAAAATTTTCTTTATTGCTTGATCTGAATTGATTGTTTTTAAATTTATATTTTCTTGGTTTTCTATATTATAGCACACTCCTTTTTCAGTTTCGAGTTCATTGCCATTAATCACATGTTCTAATGTTTTGCCTTTGTACTTCTTTAGCAATTTCTGTTCTAGTTTTTTTGCTTCATGATATTCTTGATGGTAAATATCAAAAGATGTAGATGGTATAAATTTTTCAGAGATTTCTTTTTCATTCTCACTAACATTATTTATACATTCTTTCCATCTTTTACCTATTCTATCAAATGTTGTTTTCAATTTCTTGTTATTCCCTACCATAATATTTACCACATTACTTTTAAATTTCTATCACGCCTATAATGACATCACATTTTTCACAGCAATATGTAATTTCTGTAACGCCCCACTCATCAAAATCGCTAGATAATTCTGCAGCCATATAATCTGCCATTTGTCCTTCAGTAGCGTCATCATCCATTTCCATCATTACTCTTTCACGGCTTATTTCTCTCATTTCAGTTTTACACTTCTTACATCTCATTGTTCTTTATACACTCCAAAATTTATTATATATTTCATATTTTTGATTTGTTACCAAAATCTAATTAAGCATATAAATATAATAATTAAATACATACATTATTTATATATTTTGTGGTTATTATACACATTTTGTGTGTTTCTATTGAATTTTCAGGCTAATCTGCAGATAATGTATTTTTTAAGATACGAATTGATGCAGATTTTTTATTTATATAATCTGCGTAATTCTAGCGAAAGTTTGCGGATAATCTATTTTTTAAGATACGAATTTATAC
>JAAXQB010000152.1 GCA_012329085.1 Methanosarcinales archaeon
CCTCTTCTACTGTATCAAATACCCAATCCAAGCCGCTCGACACTCTGTCTTTACAACCTAAATTTATATCTGAATAATTGGTTAGTACTTCGCAATCCCAATCCACATTATCGATGATGGCGCGAGCAGCAGCACATTTTTCTATGTCTTCTGGATGATTCGCGCGAGGACCATCAGCAATAATTAGAAGTTTTAATGGCTTAGCTTTTGCTATTTCTGCAAACACTTGTTTAGTAGTGTCTGGGCGATTGAATATGATGAATGCGACTGGAGTGAATGTCATAGATTATTATCCATTTATTTGAAAATATTATTTAAAGATGTACATTAATTTTTTCTCATTGGTATGCATTTCTATATTTATTTTTAAAACAGTTTTTGCGTATAATACTTTTTAATGATTTTTATTATTTTTCCAAATGTTATTTTCCAATAGCATGAAGGTTTATGAATCAGTGGACAGCATAAATGTATAAAAATCAACCATGCTTTTAAATTACTAGAAGATTTAATAGAAAATGCTGCCCAATAAATGTGTTTTAATGTATATTTTTCGTTCCATTTTATATGAAATCCTGTTATTTCAGAATTAAGAAATACAATTGCTTTTTTTGATGTTAAAAGTGTATATCCATACTTTTTGGCACGTATTGTGTATTCATAATCTGAAAGATAGTGCCTCAATTTGCCTGGAATGAAATTTCCTATGTCCAATATTATATTTATTGGAATGAGTATACCTCTGGTGGATAGCACATCTATATCTCGAATCAAATTATCGTCATCATTTATAACTTCTTTTATGTCAAATTTTAAATTTTTCCAATCAATCTTAACACCAGAATCTATTATTTCTCTTGTCTTTTGATCTTTACATAATGAACCTATAACTGCTTCTTGATTGTCTTCACTTGATTCAACTAAATTTATAATATAATTATTATCAAAAATTAAATCATTATTTAATATCAAGACATAGTCAGTCGATTGTGCTTTTTTTAACACATATTCAATACCTTCATACACTGCCCCTGCCCACCATAAGTTTCCATTACCTTGTAAGATTATTGTATTAGGAAATTCTTTTTTGATAATCTCATTAGAATTATCTGTTGAACCGTCATCAATAATAATAACTTCGTAATTAGTATATGTTTGAGCACGAATACAGTTTAGACATTTTATTGTCTCTACTATATTATTATGAATCGGAATGAGGATGTATATTTTATGGTTTTTTGAATGTAACAACATAACTTTCTCCGATTTTAAATAAATCTAAGAGTCTTGCGATTGGCATCATTAGATTTAATCTATCTATTAAACCTGTAATCCCAAATATTATTTTAAAGTATAATGCTTTCTTATACGAATACGACCAAAAAATTGAAGGTTTTCCTTGTTTTGGATAAATCATTAAATGATTGATCTGATAAATAAGCCAAGGGGTAGGAGTGATTATTTTTATAGATTCAACTTCAAAACCACATTCTTGAGCCAACTTTATTATACTTTCTTTTGTAAAATGTTGCTGATGGTAAGGAATGTGCCAATTAATCCACTTTCTTTTAAAAAATTTAGCCATGATTGATTGAGAATTGGGGACACTGAAGACCAGATGACCATTTGGTTTTAAAATATCATGAACACCTTTTATTGTTTCAACCGGGTTTACCATGTGTTCAAGTACTTGTGACATCGTGATATAGTCAAAAAACTCATTTTTATAGTCGGTGGGTTCGAAAAGACCAACTTTTATGTTCAAATCATATTTTTTTGCCATTTTCAACACATTTTCATCAGCTTCGACACCATATGCTTCGCATTGATTATGTTTTAAATAGAATAAAGATTCCCCGAAACCACAACCAATGTCTAAACAACGGGACTTTGGTGGCACATTGTAATGACAAGCCGTCCCTTTTCCTTCAAGGAAAATTTTAGTCTTTGATGCAATTATTGCTTTTGTGTTTATTTCAGCAGGCATTTCATTTCGTGGATAATATTCTGTATATAGTGTAGATATTTCATTTGAAGTTAATTCTGGTGATACCGTTGTATGGCCGCATGATCCACATTTCAGTAAGGAATATATTTGTAGATAACCATAGCGGTCATCATAAAGGTTCTTATGATGTGGCTTTGTTCTTTTATTGCATATATTACAAGTGTTTATATCCATGGCATATTATTCCTTTAGCTTTAACATTATATAGAAAATTTTGATTTATTTTTATATCCATCCTTAAATTTAATATTGATAGTAATATAGTTATATAGTCATCCTCTAAATTTATAATTTATGTTGAGAATTTTATTGATTTTTACACATCCCCATCTATATCAAAGGGTAACGATCACATCATACTCATCTAATTCTAAAAATCATTCATCATCCATTCTATAGTTTGTTTAAATGATTTTATATCCACTTTAAAATTTTTCCATGTAGGTGAGGAATTTCCAGATTCATCCTCACCCAAAAGATAATAATATTCATTTCCGACCTGATTGGAAATTAGCCAATATAATCCATTAACATAATATGGAGAAAAAATCTCCAGAATTTTAGCATTTAAGCAAAACACGGTGTTACTTAATCCTGCTCCGTGTGGTCCAACAACAATTTTAGCTTCTGCGCAAATTTTAACCTGTTCTATGAAAGTTAGTTCAGACATTTTAATTATTTCAAATCCAAAGTCTTGCAAATAATTTTTTACTTCTTTCTCATTGACAATTTTTCGATAAAGGGCATCGCTCCTTGAGATATAAATTAATCTATATGGTTTAGCTACATCTTTAGGAAGAAAATTTTCTCTTAAAAAATCACAACCCCATTTCGACACACTCGGTAAGAACGGAACATACAGATTTTTACACAGCAAATGATCACCATTTTTAATCCTAAGCAATTTATTTTCTGGAAATCCTAAAAGATTAAGTGTTTCTAAATGGAATCTCTTTAGATTATATGGAACAACTAAATAATCAATTTCATCAATCACATTTCCAAATAACTTTAAACGAGGCAAACACTCGAACATCCAATGAAAATAATTAATACTGTGTGTGGAAGTTATCGTAGCCAAACATTCTTTTCTAACTTGTGATTTTTTGATATAAGATTTAAAAACTTCATGTTTTTCTGTCAGTTTATTCCATTCAGAAGTTAAATTCATAAAAACCTTGTCATCATAAGAAATGATCACACCATTTTCATTTACAATTCTTACATTTTTAAAAAAATGAAGCTGTGTTTTAGGATGTGTGATTGATTTACTGAATTCACAAAATAATGGATGAATATCA
>JAAXQB010000382.1 GCA_012329085.1 Methanosarcinales archaeon
AATATCTTGCATATTAATTTCAGGCAATGCTTTATGCACTATCGTAATATCTTCAAATCCTGCCCGTTTATTTTTAGCTTCTACTTGTTTTTCTGCACACAATAAAAGATGTTCCATTTTTCTTGTAGAAGTTTGATTATTATACCTCATTTCTTAATCCTTAATCCCATTTAATTTCAGTACCAATATCTTTCCCACTTAAAAATTTTGAAATATTATTTGTAACTGTTGCATTAAATATATATGTAGTAAAGCCTAATTTACTTAAATTTAAAATCTCAATTACCTTTTCACGCATTCCGCCTGTAACATCTATATTTTTTGAGCCCTTGATATGCATTTCAACATTTTTAAAATTAGAATTTGTAATTTTTTTAATTACTTTTCCAGATTCATCAAATACACCATCTACATTACTTGAAAATCCAATTCTTTTTGCATTTAATTTCATTCCAATATGGGTTAGAAGTTGATCCCCTGATATTATGGAAGCACCAAGAGTTTTATCCATTACTACATCTCCATGTAACACAGGCACAAACCCATTTTCAAGCATACAATAAATAGATTCTGTTTGCATGAGTTTAATTCTTGAATTATCTGCAACAATAAGTCCCATTGGATGAATTGGAAGTGCTTTAATGCCAACTCGTCTTAGAGATCTAATAATTAATTCATTTAAGATTTTCATTGATTCGTGGATTTCATACACACCTTTAAAATCAATTTCTTTTAAATCATTCTGGTATTTTTTTGCAAGAGGATGTCCAAATGATCCAGCTCCATGCACGATTATAAGCTTAAAATTAAAATCTTTTTTACATTTTAATATTTCATTTGCAATTAATTCAATATTTTTCTCATCTGCTGTCGCATATGATGTGCTTTTATCTGTAATAACACTTCCGCCAAGCTTTAAGATCATAAGATCACTCATTCCAATCGAACTCCTTCTTTTGTTGGTTTTGTAATAATTGCAGTTCCAAATTCATCTAGTGCAGATTTGATTTTATTCGTTTTAGACTTATCACAAATTGCCACCATGCATCCACCACCACCTGCACCCGTAATTTTAGCACCGTACGCTCCTTTTTCGCGTGCTTTGTATATAAGTGCTGAAAGTTCTAAACTCCCAACACCAATAGCATCAAGCAATCCATGGTTTATATTCATAAGAGTTCCAAGAGATTGATAATCTTTTTTAATTATAAACTGTTTTCCAATTTCAGAAAGATTTCCAATATTTAAAATAATCGGATTTATTATGTCAAAATATTTTTCATATAATGATTTAACACATTCGACTTGTGTTTTTGTAGAAGAAAATTTATTAGTATTTCCAATAACAATTCCAACATCAATTGATTCTAACGCCTCTACATCCTTTGATTTTATAAAATGAAGTCCACCCATTGTGCAGATATAAGTATCTGTTGGACTTGCTCTACCTTGAACTTTCATCTCAACTTCATTTGCATATTTTGCAATTTCTGTTTTTGTAAGATTTAATTTATATAATTCATTTAAAGCCGATATTGTTGCAACTATAACAGCAGCCGATGATCCAAGCCCAGAACCAATTGGAATTTCTGATTTTATAGTTAGTGTAATTCCATTAATTTCCACAAGGCATCGCATCTTTTCTATTGCATGCGATACGAATGGATGAATTTTAAAATCTATGCCCGTAGTTCCAATAGAAGAGATTATTTTTACTGAATTTATATTTGCATTTGGTGTTACTGTGACAAATGTTCTAAGATTAATTGCAAAACATATTGCATCCATCCCATATACAACGGCATGTTCACCAAATAAATATACTTTACCGGGTGCAGAATAAGTTATCATTTTGTTTCAAAGATTCTTTGAAAAGAGTTTTCATTATATGCCATCTACATTAATTGCTGCATACCCAACAACACTTGTATTATCGCCAGTTATATCCCCACTTGTTGCATATTTTAAAAGATTTCCGCGAGCATTGGCATCAAATAGTTTTAAAGCAACCATCATTGTAGCAACTGCTCCATATCCACAAGTAGTCACATTTCGTTCAGCAATTCTTTTGTAAAATTTAGAAACATTCATTTCCAATATTGGTTCAATAATATATAAATCATCAGATTTTGCAGTTTCAGAATCTTTAAAATGAGTAAAATCAGATGATGCAATTATTGCTATGCTTTTATTGCCACTACTTTTAATTGCATTATAAATCAAAGTCCCAAGATGTCTTGCAGTTCCAATATCTTGCAAACACATAGAAATTGGGAGTATTTTAAAATCGTTACCAAATAAATATTGTAAAAAAGGAAGTTGCACCTCAATAGAATGTTCATTTCTATGTGGTGCTTCATCAAATATAAGGGAGCATCCAAAGTTTGACGCAAGTTCTAAATCAATTTTAACCTCTCCAAGAGGAGTTAGCCAACTGTTTTTTGATGCTGCAACCAAGCGCCCAAGTCCTGTATGATTTGGACCAAGCAAAATAAAAGTATCTGCTTTCATAAGCTTTGAAAATCCAAGTGCTGCAATAGATCCTGAATATATATAACCTGCATGCGGCACAACAATTCCCATAGAATTGCCATCTAAGCTAATATCATTAAAATATCTTTCAAGTTCTTGTTTGAGATTTTTTTTATCTTGTGGATAAAATTGACCTGCAACTACTGGATGCCTTATATTTCTATCCATTATATATTCAATTTAGAATTCTTGTTCAAAATCACTTAGTTCGTAATAGAATGGGATTTCCCTTTTTTTTGCAATTTCTCTTGCAATGAGCCAATATACAAGGGATAATGCGACCCTACCTTTATTATTTGTTGGAATTATAAAATCAACATTAGAAGTTGAATTGTTTGTATCACAAAGTGCAACAACAGGAACTCCTATATTTACACTTTCTTTGATTACTTGAGCATCCCCTATTGGATCTGTCACAAAGATTACATCTGGTTCATAAAATCCTTCAAGATTTGGATTTGTAAGTTTTCCAGGAATAAATCTCCCCACCATTGCTTTTGCACCAATTGCTTTTGCAAGCATTTTTGCAGGGAATTGTCCATATTGTCTTGCAGATACGATTAACACTCTATGTGGATCATAACTAGCAAGAAAATTTGCAGCAAGTCTAATTCTTTCATCAGTAGCTTGCATATCGAGCACATACAATCCATCCGTTCTAACTCGATATATGAATTTCATCATACTTTGATTTTTTTGCTGAGTTCCAATATGAATTCCTGCTGCTATGTATTCATCAATCGGAACAAGCAGTGTAGGTTTTTTCGATTCTTCAACAGAATCTTTTGCAATTTCTTGCAATGATTCTTCAGTTTGTACCCCTTCTATGATAGGCTCTTCTGTTTTTTGTTCTATTGTGTCCATTTAATCACTTAATTTATTCAATCTTTGTTTTTTATTATGATTGGAATCGTACCCTTTTCAAATTCCTTTTTTGCAATTGTTAGAGAATCTTCACCCATATATTCTTCTGCCACAGGTGCACCCATTGCAATTTGTAAGGATCTTGCTCCAAGTATTCTTGCCTTTTCGTATTTAGTATATTTTATACTCAAATATATTCACCTTTATTGATATGGTGCCATTATTTTAACTACATCTACATGAGCCAATATCATTCTTCTGCAACAATATCTTTTAATGCCCATATCATCAAGTACTTTTGAGGGTTTTTCGCCCTCTTCTGTCTTTTTAACAAAATCTTCCCACACATTTGCAATTACTTTACCACATGTGAAACATCTTATTGGTATCATATTTTAAATAAGTTATATGTAATTTGATTAACGGTAAGATTTCTGATATTTTGCTCTTGCACCAGGTCCGCCAAATTTCTTTGATTCTTTCTTTCTTGAATCATTGACAAGTAATTGACGATCATGTGCCATAAATAAATCTTTTAGATTGGTATCATTTGTCCAATCTATAATTCCTCTTGCAATTGCAGTTCTTGCTGCATTTGCTTGCCCCATAATTCCGCCACCTTTGACATTTACATTAATATCTATATCAGAGATTATAGCTCCCGACATTTCAAGTAATTCTTCAATTTTTAATCGTGCAAACTCTGGCTGATAAATATCAATAGGTTGTTTATTAATTCGTACCTTTCCAGTTCCCTTTGTCACAGTTGATCTTGCAATTGCAGTTTTACTTTTTCCAGATGTAATAACAGCTTTAGTAGTCATTATTTAACCTCATAAACTTTTGCACCTATTATTTTGCTTACTTCTTCTAATTTTATATATTTGATTGTACTCAATCGATTCATACTTGCATCTTTGATTTGTGTAAATTCTACATTTTTATGAATGGATGGAATTCCTATATGCACTTTAAGTCTTTTTAAAGCATCCCTGCCTCTTGCTCTTTTATAAGGAATCATTCCTCTTATTGTTCTTTTTAATATACGATCTGATCTTTTTGGAAAATATGGCCCAAATTCTTTTGCGCCCCTTGTTTTTGTTTTTTTATAATCAGTAAGAGTTTTAACTTTTGAACCTGAAATAACTACTTTTTCAGCATTTACTATTTCTATGGTTTCACCATTTAATAACAATTTTGCAACTACACTTGAAAGTCGCCCCATTATATGTCTATCTGCATCAATAACTATCATTTAAATACACCTATTGTATAATTCTCATTCCTGCCATGTTTTCATTTAATGCAGTTTCTATACTTATGCAGTTTCCACCAGCATCTAATATTTTTCTTTTTGCAGATTCACTAAATCCTAATGCGGCAATAATTACAGCATGCCCCATATCTCCACTTCCAAGCACTTTACCCGGAATAAGTACAGATTCATTTTGTGAAGTATGCCTATTTATTGTACTTAAATTTACTTCTGCATATCTTCTGCTTGGCTTTTCAAGTCTTTTTGCTATGTCTTTCCATACAAGAACATTTTTTGCATGTGATGCATTTTTAAGTTTTTTTACCAATACCGAAATTCTCGGATTCGTTTTTCGTTCTATTTTTACTTTTGATTTTTTTCCCATAATGTTACTCCGCAAGATTTATTTAAATCTTTACTCACGCAATTTTTCAATTTTTTAATTTTTGTATTTAGCGTTTAAACATTCGTGTTTGATTCTTATAATATTTATTTAATATAACATGGAATGTCTTTAAATGTATGTCATTTATAGTAAATAAAGGTTGTGTAAATGAGCTTGCTTTTTTTTACATATTATATAGGACTTGTGATTAGGTATAGTGATTATACATTCTTCATTCATTAATTTTGATGCCAATCTTATATGACTTCCTATTTGTCTTGTAATTTTATATCCATATCTTTGAAGAATATTGGTAAGTTCCCTTCCCGATATGTGCCTCGGAACCTTAAGTATAGGAAATAATTTCTTCCCTAATTATACGAAGGTGTATAATCCCATGAATGTCTTCTTCTTTTTCAAAATGACACCTTATGGCATCTTTTATGTTTTCTTTCAGCTCTTTAATGCTATTTCCCTCTGTGAATATAGAGAATTTTGTTGCTTTTGCGCTATAACCACCATTTATATCTTTCTCAATAAAAAATATGATTTCTTTATTCATTGTTTGACCCTCAATCAAATGATTAACTTTTACTTTACCAATTAATAAATATTTTATAATTTTTTTTATCTTCTGTATATAATTATATAAGTTATATACAAATATAATACATACCATTTATAATAAATAAAGGTTATGTAAATGAGCTTGCTTTTTTTACATATTATATAACGCATGTTTATGAATTTAATGATATGAATTTAGCTTGACTTTGTCATAGCTTATTCAGAATGAATGAGTTAGAAAAAATCTTTGATAGCTTGTTCAGAATGAACAAGTGTTTGCTCATGATTGAACAAATGAGCGTTATTTGATATTACAAGATAAACCAGCCATGTAAAGCGGTATGACATCAAACCGTTTAAAAAAATAAAATTAATATCGAATACTTGAATGGGTATTCAATTTGACAAAGTAGAGATATATTTGTCCGCAGATTACGCAGATTTTTTTTATTTTGAGAATAAATCCTAAACTTTATATGTAATAATTACCCATATATAAAATAGAAGTTTTTTAAAAAATTTGTATATAATTTATAAAATTATATGCTTAACACTCATTCTCTTTGAGAATGAGTTAGAGAAAATTCTAATTTTTCGTTTTAAAATTTTTTAAAAAAATAAGAAAATGAAAAAATCTCCAACTCATTTTCTTTAAGAGTGCGTGTTAAATATTTAACTTTATAAGTTATATACAACAAAAAAATAAAAATTTAAAATAGAGAGTGGGACATGATTATTGAATATATAAAAGCTGCGTTGTCTAAAGCAAAATTTGAAATTATTGAGGATGAAGAGCCATATTATGGGGAAGTTTGTGAGTTAGAAGGAGTATGGGCAACAGGCAAAACGCTGGATGAGTGTCGTAAGAATCTGGCGGAGGTCGTTGATGGATGGATTGTAGTAAGATTAAGAAAAGGTTTGCCAATTCCTCAAATGGATGCATATAATATAGAAGAGTTGTCGAGGTTGGATATCGGTGTCAAAATATAAACTCACTCCAGTTTCTTGGACTGAGTTAGTGAAGCGATTTCGTTTATTTAATTTTGATGGACCATATCAAGGAGGAAAACATCCATATATGATAAAAGATAATTTAGTTTTAACCATTCCAAACCCACATAGAAAAAAAATAAGCGTAGATCTTCTTTTACGAATTTTGAAACAAGCTAAAATTACGAGAAAGGAATGGCTTGAAAAATGAATGTTTAGCACATGAAATAAAAAATAATTTAAATCATCTTTCAATTTAAGTTTTTCAAGTTTAAAGAAGTTTTCAAATAACTAATTTACATTATACATTTAAGTTATATTTTATTCCAATTGGGTAATTATTAATTATAATTTTATAAATATTGCCCCAAATATGATAAATATTAATTGATTTGTATACGGAATTTCAATTATTAGACAACCTCTAAAAAAGATACAAATTTTTTATAGTTTGGACATCGATTAAATGATTCCATTTATTTAAACTCCCATCCATTTTTTTAAATTGTTTTCAATTTTTTTTATTAATTTTTTTTGCATAATTACGCTCCAATTTTATTTTATGTGTATATTTAATTCTACTTTGTCACATTACAAGATAAACCAGTCATGTGAGGCGGTATAATTTCAAATCATTTAGAAAAGTAAAATCAATATCGGATGTTTGAATATGTATCTAATCTGACAAAGTCGAGTTAAATTTAGCAAGATTTATTTATATATTTATTGGTTAGTCCCACTGATCACCACATCTGCAGCAAGGCATAGTTGAATCTGCTACTTTTGCTTCAATTTTTAACATTTCTTTTTTTGAAACAACCTTTTTATCAAAATCTATGTCGTCCGAACATTGATTTAGTACTTTTTTAACTTTTATATTATCCATAATTATAAATTTAAAATTATTAATATATATTTGCTTTTATTTTAAAAAATTCATCTATTGATTCTTGAGATTCGTTATTAATTTCAATAAAAAATTCAATTACACTGTCCCACATTATACTTTGGATTATACAATCTAATTTATGTTTTTCATTACTGTTAGGAATAGTTTGTAAATAAGCACATTTACCTGAACAAAAAACTTTCATCCAACATTTTGCACAATAAGAATCGAAAAAACATTCTTTCTTTTTAATTTTATCTAATTTTTCATTATTATATCCTTTGTTAACATTGCCATATTCAAATTCTGGGTTGGATAAAAATCGTTGGCAAGGATATATTGCCCCATCTTGACCAAATGCTTCAATATTTACAGTTGTATTACAAACTCCTTTTGGTATTCTTGTGTATAAATTTACCATTATTTCAAATAACGGATGAATTACAATATGTCTTTTATTAATGATTGATTTCCTATATAAATTTAATGTTTTTTTATCACATTTTGAATATAGTCAATCTCATTATATGTAAGTTGATTTACACCTATGATATCATCAATAATAAAAAGTAGATTAAAAGTTGTAAAGCCATATTTAATATATTTGCTTATAATTTCATCTATATTTTTTGTGATTCTTGAAACGGATAGAGCTATTGTAAATTCACTCCTATATTTTTTAGGTATTTTTTTAATTTTGTCATTAACAACATCATAAGAGCCTTTTCCATCTACGAATGGGCGAGATTTATTCTGAATTTCTTTATCGCCTTCGAAACTTATTTGAGAGCTAAAATTATTTTCAATTAAAAACTCAATTATTTTTGTTGTTAATAATGTGCCATTTGTGGACATACTGTATTCTAATTTATAATTCTCTATATTATTTTTAAGCTCATTAACCATAAACTTTAAACTGTTAAAATTCAATAGAGGTTCACCACCAAAAAAAATAACTCTAATTGTATCTCCTTCAATTTTTCTATTTTTATCAATTGCTTTTATATGATTTATAATTTGAACACAAGTTTGTTTATTTAAATGAGAATTTTTTAAATTTTTTTGTCTAAAACAATAAACACATCTAAGATTGCAATTATTTGTTAATTCAACGATGGCATTATATCCTGCGTAATTTGCTCTTTTTTGCATTTTAGTGTTAGGTATACCTATAATAGACCTGTCAATAAATTTTTCATAAATATCAATTTTTTTAGGTTTTGATATTTCCATTAACTTCATACTATTGTTGTCAAAAACATAATGCTTATTGTCAATGTGATAGTATCTTAATTCATTTGAGTTATCGAATAATATTTTATTTATAATTTTTTTCATTTGTTGTTTTAATATTTTTCAATTTTCATATATTTTTTAAAATTGACTACATCGGTTTAACTATATATAATGCAGGATTTTATTACAACTATTTTTCAATATTGAATTAATTTTTTTTATATTATTTTGACAAAACTTCATCTCTAAAAAAATTAAATATTGTTCGTATCCGTTTCAAATTAGAGGGTAAATATATCAAATATGATCATACTAAATTATATTCAGTTTTAGCCACTCAATATCTGATGGCAACTGATATTGTTTTGAAATAGAAAGTATATTTAAATAAATGATTTAGACAATATAGGTATATACTTTACCATACTTTTTGAAATGGATACATTTTAAGTATTCTCTCCGCCGCCTATATCTGAAATTATATCTGTAACATTAAATACAATTTCTTTATCAATTGACTCAAGTTTAACAATATGCACTGGATCGGTAAGTACCATTATCACAAAAGCGTCAGGATGGGGTGA
>JAAXQB010000067.1 GCA_012329085.1 Methanosarcinales archaeon
AACACGGCATTGCATTCTGGGCAAAATGTATTTTCATATGGATGATTTGGTACATTTCCAACATATACAAACTGCAATCCTTTGTTTATTGCAATTTCATGTGCTTTTTCAAGAGTTTTAATGGGTGTTGGCATCACAGTCTTCATTTCATAGCATGGATAAAATCTCGTAAAATGTAATGGTGTATTTAATCCAATATTATTATAAACCCATTCTGAAAGCATTTCAATCTCATAATCAGAATCGTTGTGTGTTGGGATAATCAAATAAACAATCTCAATATGCATTCCAAGTTCTTTTGCAAGCTTAGTAGATTCCAAAACAGGACTAAGTTTTGCACTTGCAATTTTTTTATAGAACTTTTCACTAAATGCCTTAATATCAACTCTAAAAACATCTAAATAAGGTGCAATATCTTTAAGTGCATCAAGAGTCATATATCCATTTGTGACATATATGGTTGCAAGCCCATTTTTTTTTGCAAGTTTTGCACAATCTTTAGTAAATTCATGCCATATTGTAGGCTCGTTATATGTAAATGAAATACTTTTTGAATTGCTTTTTAAAGCATTTTTTATTATGTTTTCAGGTGTTTCTGTGTAATAATGATTGATAGATTCAATTTGTGAAATTGTAAAGTTTTGACAATGTTTGCATCTAAAATTGCACCCTATTGTTCCTATTGAATATGAAAGCGAACCTGGATAAAAGTGAAAAATAGGTTTTTTTTCAATTTTATCTACTGATTTACAAGATACAATGTTATATATTAAAGTATATAAAATTCCATTTTTATTTTCACGAACTTTACAAAATCCTTTTTTTCCATTATTTATGATGCATGTGTGATTGCATAAATTGCATTGTACTTTTTTATTTTTAAGTTTATTATAAATTAAAGCTTCTTTTAGCAATACAAATCCTCTTTTGAAGAGTTTATTTTTTTATAGCTTGTTCAGAATGAACAAGCGTTAGTATATAATTTGTAAAATTATATACTCAAAGAATTTTTTAATTTCTCGTATTTTTATATAATTTGTAAAGTTATATATTTAACACTCAAACTTTTCAGAATGAGTTAAAGAAATTTTTTTAATTTCTTGTGGCATGTACATTATAACTTTTTGTTTCACATTAATTATATATTCTACTTAATCATATATTTAACTGATGTGCATGGATATTTGCGACATAGAACTATATTTTTTTCTCGTGTGGGGCATAATTTCTATTTTTTGAAGTAGAAAATTTATCTTTCTTACTATAATAACAATGATGATAATTGTAAAGTATATACTTTATTTTGATGGTGCCACCATAACCTAAAATGTAATATTTAAATTTCTATTTATGATAATTGATAAAAATTTTTGTTTTTATGTTGAAAATTATGTTAAAAATAAAATTTTTAAATGTTTAAGTATTATATATCAAGTTTTAGAAATGTATAGTTAATTAAAAATCAACATTTGGTCAATTGTGTGAGTCCGTTCGGCGTAAAAAGTATAAAATCGCTATATTTTAAAATTGTGTCATTTAAGCATTGCTTATATAAAAGCATCATCTTTTATTTAAAATACAAATTATAAAATTTGTTTGATTTGTGAACTAATATCCAAAGTTGTAAAAAGATTTAAATTGTTTAAAATCGTTAAAATGATTGGAAAAGAGAAATTAATGAATACGGAAAATAAAAATAACAAATCAAAAAATACTTCAACATTTTCTAGTGATAAATGGAAAACTTTTTTTAAACGATATTATATGGACAACATCCTAATTCTTTCAAATGAATATCCAGATAAGAATAGTTTAACTGTTAGTTTCCATGATCTTGAAATGTTTGATCGAAGACTTTCAGAAGAATTACTTGAAAATCCATTTGAAATGATTCCACTTGCAAATAGTGCAATAGCTGATATAGATCTCCCAATTGAAAAAACCCTTGAGTCTGTCACTGTCCGATTTATAGACATTCCTTATAAAGTATTAAATAGAGATCTTAGAAGTAAACATTTAATGAAGTTTATTTCAATTGAGGGAATGATACGAAAAGCAACAGAAGTGCGTCCAAAGATTACAAATGCCGCTTTTTATTGTTTGCGATGTGAACATATTACATATGTACTACAAACCGGACAAAAATTTATAGATCCGCTCGAATGTGAAAATGATAGTTGCGGTAGAAAAGGACCTTTTAAAATATTAATTTCCAAATCAACATTCGTTGATGCACAAAAGCTTCAAATACAAGAATCCCCAGAAAGTTTGAAGGGAGGCTCGCAGCCGCAAAGTCTTGATGCAGAAGTTGAAAACGATCTTGCAGGAATTGTAAAACCAGGAGACCGCGTTATTATAAATGGAATATTAAATTCACATCAGCGAACCTTAAGAGATGGAAAATCTCCATTTTATGACCTTATACTTAATGCAAACTCTTTAATATATCTTGAAAAAGAGTTTGATGAGCTTGAGATTACACCAGAAGACGAACAAGAAATATTAAATTTAAGCAATAACAAACAAGTATATGAAAAAATTGTAAGGTCGATAGCACCCTCAATTTATGGATATACTGAAATTAAAGAAGCACTTGCATTGCAATTATTTTCTGGAGTGCCCAAGTTCCTTCCTGATGGGACTCGAATAAGAGGGGACATCCATATTTTACTTATGGGGGATCCAGGTGTGGCAAAGAGTCAGTTACTTAGATATATTGTAAAACTTGCCCCAAGGGGTGTATATGCATCAGGAAGAAGTGCATCATCAGCTGGACTTACGGCGGCTGCTGTAAAAGATGACCTTGGAGATGGGCGATGGACAATTGAAGCTGGAGCACTTGTAATGGCAGATATGGGTGTTGCGGCAGTTGATGAACTTGATAAAATGCGTGCAGAAGATAAAAGTTCATTACATGAGGCAATGGAGCAGCAAACTATATCAGTTGCAAAAGCTGGAATTCTTGCAACGCTAAAATCAAGATGTGCACTCCTTGCTGCTGCAAATCCAAAATATGGACGATTTGATAGACATGAAATGATTTCTGGACAAATTAATGTACCTCCTGCACTTCTTTCTCGGTTTGATTTGCTATTCATTCTACAAGATGTTCCAAATAATGCCGTAGATGCAAGAATTGCAAATCATATTGTTTCGGCTCATTATGCAGGAGAACTATCAGAACACAAATCGCATATACCAAGTTCAAATATATCACAAGAACAAATTGATTCACAAATGGAATTGATTGTACCTGAAATCGATCCAGAACTTATGCGAAAATATATTGCATACGCAAGAAAAAATATATATCCAATTATGGAAGAAGATGCAAGAAAACATCTTGTTAATTTTTATAGGGAGTTACGATCAATGGGTGAAGGTACAGACGCACCAGTCCCTGTAACTGCACGACAATTAGAAGCTCTTGTAAGAATTTCAGAAGCAAGTTCTAGAACTCGCCTAAGTAATGTTGTAACAATGGATGATGCAAAACGCACGACTGCGATGGTGCATTCTTGTTTAAAAAGTGTTGGTGCAGATCCTGTTACTGGTATATTTGACGCAGATCGGCTTGCATCTGGAACAACTAAAAGTCAAAGAGATAAAATAAAAATTATAAAAGAAATAATTAAAAATCTTGTAAAAATTAGTCCAGTCGGCAAGGCATTGCTTGAAGATGTTTATGTTGATGCAGAAAGTAAAGATATCGATAAAGCGCATGCTGAAGAATTAATTATTAAAATGTCTCGTTCAGGCGATATACTTAAACCAGATAACAACCACATAAAATTAACTTAATAAAATTCAAGAACTTTTAGACAGCTCATTCGGAACGAATGAGCGTATAAGAAAATCTTTGATTTTCGACAGCTCATTCGGAACGAATGAGCGTTTGCTAATAAATATATAATATAATATATTATTACATGGTGGAAAATGAATATTGATAACTCAAATGAACTTAAAGTAAATGATTTGAATGAAAACATTCAATCAAGCTCTCTTAAAAAAAGTGATGCAAATATATCTATAAACAAGAATGATTTAAAGGATAGTGCAAAAAATACAAATATGATTAAAATAAATCCTTTAAACACTCATGAATTAATCAAAGGCATAATTTCCAAACATAAACGATTACTTGATGAGTATGAAGTAGAATTTTCAGTACTTGATGAAAAAGTGCAATCAATAAATATTGATATAAATTCTGCAAATAAAAATAAAGAAGAAACAATTAATCGGATGGAGGTTTTAAAAGAAAAGCCACTTCAATTTTACCATCAAATTTTAAATTTACTTGGCGATTTATCTGAATTTAAAGAAATTGATAATAAATTATTGCATTCAATAAATGATAAAATTGTAAAACTTACAAAACCTAAACAATTATTAAAGATGGATGAAACTAAACAATGCATAGAAGAGATTAAATCTCTTATATCTGAATTGACTGTTAAAGCACAAGGTTCTGAAATAATAATATCAACAATACTTGCACGACTTGAATCTGCATTAGAGGCAAGTGGTGAACTTGCATCCATACGCGGAAATGATGAAAAATTTAATAACGATTCTAAAAAATTTACAGCAGAATTAAAAGGAATTACTTCAAGGCATGGATGGCTTAAAAATAGAATAGACAGTCATAAAAAAGCATCTAAGCATTGGAATTTAAAATTAACTGAACTTGAAACTATGAGTAATGGTGAGCACACATGAATGATATTGTGATAGGAAACGAAAGAGATTTGAAAAATAAAATAAATGAATGTAGGACTGAAATTGAAAAAAACGATCGCATTTTAAGATCAATATTCAATGAGCTAAAATTACATCGTACTGATTTGGAAGATGCCATTCAGAAAAGAGATGAATTAAATGCTAAGGTAAAAGAACAAGTTGCAAAAGCACGCACTTTTAAAATAAATAGAGATGTTGCAAATAAAGAAATAGCAGAACTTAAAAAATTAAAAAACAGTTCCCAAGAAAAAATAAAATCTATAAAAGACAACATATCTCACTTAAAATCAAAACGAGACGATTTTAATAAAATTTCAAAAGGAAATCTTGAATTTTTATCAAAAGTATATGCAGATGAACTTGATAAAATCTTAAATGCAGATATTCCATTGGAACATGAAATTAGTATTTTTAAAAGACTATCTGAATTTAAAAATCGTATAAATGCGGCACAAATGGCAGACGAAGTTCATAAAAGCATAATGGATATTTATAAAAATTTAAAAGGCGTAGTGGTGACAGAACAAGATTTACATAAAAAAATAAAATCGCTTGCAAGTGAATCTCAGAAAAATCACCTTGAAATGCTTGAAATATATTCAAAAATCGATGTTATAAGAAAAGAAGCAGACGAACATCATTTAATAATAACAAGTAAAAGAGCAATTACAACTCCATTGAGAAATAAAATTGATCCATTGAAAGCAAAAATTGCAAGTTTGCGAGATACACTTGATATTCATCTTGATAAATTAAATGGCATATCTATTGTAAAAGATGAAAAAAGAATTGAAGATAAGCATATGGTTGCAAAAGAGAGATATGAACAGACTGGTAAGATGAGTCTTGAAGATTTGAAACTTTTAATGGAAAAGGGAGACCTTAAATTTTAATTTGGAAGGGGTATTTTGAATTTTTTATAGCATATAGAGACTGTCCAATAATTAATTTATATTATACATTTAAGTTATATTTTATCCTAATTGGGTAATTATTAATTACAATTTTATAAATATTGTCCCAAATGCGATAAATATTAATTGATTTGTACACGGGATTTCAATTGTTAGACAGCCTCTATAATTTGTAAAAGTATATGCTGAGAAAAATTTCCTTTTTTCTCGGAAATATTTATATATTATTTTAGTTTTTATAAGTCCTTATATAAAATTTAATCTGAGAATTAAACAACTTTTAGATGAAAGAAACAGTTTTAAATTTAATACAACTCTCATTTATGGTAAAACAGATTTACAAACAGAAGAAAGCGATTGGTTAAAATCAAAAGAGTTTATTAAAGTCAAATTTTGTGAAAATTTACATGCAAAATGTTATATAAATGAAAAAGAAGCAATAATTACTCCAATGAATCTATATGATTTTTCTCAACAAAATAATAATGAAATGGGGATTTATGTAAATAAAAATGACAGCTCTGAATTATATAATGATATTGAAAAAGAAGTTGATAGATTAATTCGAATTAGTGAATTGATTTCAGATTCTATTGAAAAAGTAAAATTTGAAAAAAACATCATTGATATAGATGGTGGTTTAACTCATAAAAAATTAAAAAATGATGATGATGATCGTGATAAAGCTGATACAGATTTATTTGGAAAATTAAAATCTTTAAGAAGTCAAATTGCACATAAAAAAAATGTTCCTGCATATTATATATTTAATGATTCTTCTTTAATCGAAATGACTTTACATTTGCCAAAAAATAAAAAAGAATTTTTAAAAATTAATGGTGTTGGACAACAGAAACTAAATGAATTTGGAGATTTATTTTTAGATTTGATAGCTAAAGAAAAATCATTTAATAAAAAACCATATAAAAAAGATTCGTGCTATTCAAAGCCATATAATCCAACTACTAAAATTAAAAAAAACAACTCCAATATATACGATAATGCATCTTATAAAAAAAGAACAAGTAATACAAAGATTAAACAAAGAAATAAAGCTAATGGTGGATGTTTTATAGCAACAGCTGCATATGGAACTCCTTTTGCAGAGGAAATAAATATTTTAAGATTTTGGCGTGATACATTTCTACTAAAATATTATTTGGGCAACTTATTTGTTAAATTTTATTATAAAACAAGTCCATCAATAGCAAATTTTATTAGAGATAAAGATTGGATGAAAAATATAGTAAAGTTTTTTTTAAATCCATTTATTAAATTATTAAATAAATACTATAAAAATTAAATGTATATATTTATTTTCAAAAAATCAACTGCAAAACGAGAAACTGAAAATTTCTCTCAGTACATAATTTTATAAGTTATATACTATAAAAAATAGTTCTAACTTTTACAAAAAAAGTTAGAAAAATACAAAATTACCTCATAAATGCATCTTTAACTTTATCAAAAATTCCTTTTTCTGGCTCTACATAATTCTTATCAAGCCCTTTGAGGAATTGCTTTTGCTCATATGTTAGATTAATTGGAGTTTTAACAATAAGTTTCACAAGCAAATCTCCTCTTTTCTCTCTATGTAAATATGGCATTCCATGTCCTTTTATGCGAGATATAGTATGTGTTTGAGTTCCAGGTTTAACAGTCATTAAAATACTTCCATCTAAAGTTGGAACTTTAATTTTCGCTCCAAGTGCCGCCTCTGTAAAAGATATTTTAGCCTCATATAAAAGGTCATTATCAATCCTTTCAAACTTTTCATGTGGTTTTACATGTATCACAACATACAAATCACCAGAAGGTGCACCATGGCTTCCTGCTTCTCCATATCCACTCTTCTTTAAACTAACCCCGTCATACACACCTTTTGGAACTGTTATAGGAATTTTTCGTACCTTTTTAACTTTTCCAGTTCCTCTGCATGATGAACAAGGATGTTCTATCATTTCACCAACTCCATGACATGTGCTACATGTGACAGTTGTCATGAATCGTCCAAATGGTGTGTTTCTTGCTTGTGATAGTTTTCCAGTTCCTCTACAAGTTTGACATCTTTTTGGTTGAGTTCCGGATTTTGCACCACTGCCTTTGCACGATTCGCATTCTTCAGTTCTTGGTACAGTGATATTTAATGTTTTTCCAAATGCTGCATCATTGAGTGAAATTTCAAGATTATATTTTAAATCTGCTCCACTTTGATATGCTTGTTGTCTGCCACCACCTCCTCCTCCAAAAAACATATCAAAAATACTTCCAGCGCCACCACCAAATCCTGCACCTCTGAATATATCTCCAAAATCTACATTTCTGTATATGTCCTCTGCCGAATATTGTCCATTAATTCCAGCATGTCCATATTGATCGTATTGTGCTCTTTTTTCAGAATCAGATAATATTGCATATGCTTCGGATATTTCTTTAAATTTTTCTTCTGCATCTGCTGCTTTATTTTTATCTGGATGATACTTCATTGCAAGCTTTCGATATGATTTTTTAAGATCTTGCTCAGACGCATCTTTTGCAACGTTAAGTATTTCGTAATAATCTCGAGTTGTAGTCATGATATTTTTAAAATATTTTTAAATTATATATAACTTATAAAGTTATATACTTAGAGAAATTCCTAATTTCTCGATTTTTTTACTTTTTTGATTTTTTTTGTTAAATGCATATAATTTGTAGTCCTAATTTTTTAATAGCTCATTTGGAACAAATGAGCGTTTGCTCGTTCGGAACGAACGAGCGTTTGCTCATGATTGAACGAACGAGCGCTAGTATATAATTTATAAATGCATGTAAATGCTTGTTCATTTTTAATAGACCTTTTTAAAGAATATATTTAAACACCCCTTATTTTAAAATAAGTTTTAGAAAATCTATAATTTTCATATCCTATGCTGAAAAAAATTTAACTTCTCGTTTGTATTTAATAAATAAAATAAAATAAATAAAACATCCATAAAAAATTTAAATATATTATATTATTGCAAATAATTTATTTTACATACAGTCCAAATTGAAAACATGTTGTATAATTACGAAACGAGAAATTAGAATTTTCTCTAATCCATTCTCATAGAGAATGAGTGTTAAGTATATATTTTATAATTTATATATATATATTAAAAAATTTTAACACACACTCCAAAAAATAAATGATGAATAGGCGTGCTCAAAAAGAACAAATATTAAGCATATAATTTTATAAATTATATACAATAACAAAAAGCAAAGATTTTCTTTGACTTATACTAAATGAATGGGTATTGAGTATATAAAAATGAGCATTTATAAATTATATGCAACAAACAATAAAAAAATAAGAAGGATCATTCCTTCTTATTTTCCTCCTCTACAACTTCGTAATCCGCATCATCGATAATTGTTTCACCAGATTCTGTTCCTTCTTTGGATTGTGCCTCATCTGTTTTTACATTTTCTTGTGCTTTTTGATACATTGCAGCAGATACTTCATATACCGCAGTTTGAAGTGTTTCTGTTTTAGATTTAATATCTTCTATATCCTCTCCTTCAAGTGCCTCATTAATTTCTTTAATTCCTTCTTCTATTTTTGTTTTTTGTTCAGGAGTTATTACATCTTTTGCTTCTTCCATTGTCTTTTCAGAAGCATTCACAAGAGATTCTGCATTATTTCTAATTTCTATCTCTTCCTTTCTCTTTTTATCCTCTTCTGCATGCAATTCAGCATCTTTTACCATCTTATCAATTTCTTCATCAGACAATCCGCCCGGTTTTTGAATTGAAATAGATTGTTCTTTATTTGTGCCTTTATCACGTGCCGTCACATGCAAAATACCATTCGCATCAATATCAAATGTGACTTCGATTTGTGGCACGCCTCTTGGTGCAGGTGGGATATTATCTAATAAAAATCTTCCAAGTGTTTTATTTGCAGATGCAATACCTCGCTCCCCTTGTAATATATGAATGTCCACAGAGGTTTGATTGTCTGCGGCAGTTGAAAATATTTGACTCTTTTTTGTTGGAATTGTTGTATTTCTTTCAATAAGTGGTGTTGCAACTCCGCCCATTGTTTCAATTCCAAGTGTAAGTGGAGTCACATCAAGCAATAATACATCTTTTACATCGCCTACAAGAACACCTGCTTGAATAGCTGCACCTATTGCAACTGCTTCATCAGGATTTATATTTTTGAATGGATCTTTTCCTGTAAGTTTTTTTACGGTTTCCATAACTGCAGGAATTCTGGTAGATCCTCCAACAAGAATTACTTTATCAAGGTCTTTACTTGTAAGTTTTGCATCGCTAAGTGCGATATTTATTGATTCATGTGTTTTTTTAACAAGATCTTCTGTAAGCTTATCAAATTGTGCTCTTGTAAGGTCGATATCAATATGCTTTGGTTGTCCATTTGAATCTACTGTCACAAATGGAAGATTTATGTTTGTTGTCACAACGCCAGATAATTCTATTTTTGCTTTTTCTGCGGCATCTTTTAATCGTTGAAGTGCAGCTTTATCTTTTGATATGTCAAGTCCTTCTGACTTTTTAAATTCTTTAATTAAATAATTAACAATTCTTTCATCAAAATCATCTCCTCCAAGGTGTGTATCTCCACTTGTTGAAAGTACTTCAAATACTCCTCCTCCAAGTTCTAAAATAGACACATCAAAAGTACCGCCACCAAGGTCATATACCAATATTTTTTGATTTTCTTCATCTTTATCAAGTCCGTATGCAAGTGCAGATGCTGTAGGTTCGTTTATAATTCTTAAAACTTCCAATCCAGCAATAGTTGCGGCATCTTTTGTAGCTTGTCTTTGTGCATCATTAAAGTATGCAGGCACAGTAATTACAGCCTGTGAAATAGTTTCTCCAAGATATGTTTCAGCATCATTTTTTATCTTTTTTAAAATCATGGAAGACACTTCTTGTGGCGTGTAATTTTTTCCATTTAAGTTTACTGTATATCCTTCAACACCTATGTGTCTTTTTATTGAACTTACACTATTTTCAGGATTTACAACAATTTGTCTTTTTGCAATTTGCCCAACAAGCCGTTCTCCCTTTTTTGAAAATCCAACTACGGATGGTGTTGTTCTTCCGCCTTCTGCATTTGGAATTACAACAGGCTCTCCGCCTTCTATAGTTGCCATGCATGAATTTGTAGTTCCTAAATCAATTCCTATTACTTTTCCCATATTTTATACCTCTTTTATTTTTAATTTTAATTTATTTTTTTATCTGTATATAACTTATAAATTTATATACTAAACACTCATTCATTCTGAATAAGTTAGAGAAATTTTTTTTAATTTCTTGTAATTTATAAAATCATATGATTATAATTCGTTCTTTATAAAAATAAGAACGAGTTAGAAAAATATTTATTTATTAAAATTTAAATAAATAATATAATCATTCAAATAACTGATATATTATTTCTGTTTATATTGCTCCGACCATTGCCCCCACTATTGTCTCTGAAGTTTTATTTTTTGATGTTAATGCACCTGCTATACTATCTATTATAGCACCACATATTATTCTATTTCTTTGGTCTATATCTTTTCTATAAATGTTATTATCTTTTTTCATAAGCTTATTTTATATTATAATTTATACATTATTTGTATTTTTTGCAACAATTACACTTGCATGCCGTATTACTTTAGAGTGCAACGAGTAACCATGTTTTAAAATTTCCATAATTGTATTATTTTTAAATTCACACGATTCAGTTTGACAAATCGCATTATGCATATTTGGATCAAATTCATCTCCAATGCATAAAGGAATTTTTTTAAGTCCTTCAGCTTCAAGAATTGAAAAGAATTGTTTAAATATCATTTCTATACCTTTTATTATTGATTCAGAATTGTCTGTTTTTTTTGCAGAAACTATCGCAAGCTCGAAAGAATCGCATACTTCAATCATCTTACCAATTATTTGTTCTGTTGAAAATTTTTTATATTCATTCAACTCTCTGGCACTTCTTTTTTTAAAATTTTCAAAGTCTGCTGTTTTTCTTAAAAGTGCATCTGTTAAATTTTTAATTTGAATTTCAAAATCTTCATCATCTGATTTTTCTTTTATTTTGTCTGAAATATTTGAAGGACAATTTTTATCATTTTTCATAGATTCTATATTTTCATTATTTTCTTGTGTTTTGTCGTGTATATTATCCCCTCCAACAATATGCAATCAATAATTGTTTGTTATTCTATAAATACTTTTCTTTTTGTGATATTTTTGGATAAATTAAAATATGCAACCATTTATTAAAGTAAATATTTAATTCTTGGAAGTCATTCGTTTTGAATGAATTGTCATAAATATTTTTTTTGTAGCATTTTGAAAAGTTAAAGTTAAATAACATTCATAAATTTTATATATCAATATGTTCTTTTATATTTGCATATAACTTATAAAGTTGTATGCCGAGAAAAATTTCTAATTTCTCAATATGATTATTTTATTATACAAAATAAATTAAAAGTATTTTCAAATATTCAATTTTGTACTTTAATTTGTATGTAAAATAAAAGGAAGTTAATAATTTATGTTTAATTTTATAATAAATATTATAATTTTATTTGTTTTAATATATGCGGCAAGTAATATTGCATTAAAAACATTAAAATTTACAAATTCTGCAATAAATATAAATGCACTCAATGAATCTTTTATATTTAATGTATTAGATCTTTTGATATTCATGGTATAATATTTGGATTTATACCTGTAGAAGTTTTTATTTATATTGTTTTTGGAATACAGTTTCCTGACATTGTGTTATTTGGTTTAATCATTCCATTTAGATATGTATTCACGACACCTATTATTGCCTTTATTGGAACATTTTTAGTAGGATATGTGATGACTGCGTTACAAAAATCAAAATACACAAATTAAATATTTATTAGTATTGATATAATATTTGATTAACTATAATTATATTTAATTGATTTACACGATAACAAAAATCAATTATATTGTTTATATAATTACTTTAGTATTTTAAAAAAAATAATACAACGAAATTTTCTAAGCATATAATATTAATCATTCATTCTTTTTGAGGGTATAATCTCAAAGAGAATGTGCGCTGATGAGCAAACACTTGTTCATTTTAAACAAGCTGTTGAATAGTGATTATTCAGAACGAAAATCAGAAATTTTCTTAAACTCATTCTGAACAAATGAGCGTTAGTATATAATTTAAAATTAAAAATCAAATATTTGCCAGAGTTTAAACTCTTAATATTTGAAATATCTCGCACACCTCAAAGGGAATATACACATATATCATTAAAATTCATTCTAAATCTTGCCTCTGAATGATTTTTTTTACAATTTTTCCACTACTGCATAAATAATCCATATCTGACTTTCCAATTCGCACAATTTTTATATCAAAACC
>JAAXQB010000118.1 GCA_012329085.1 Methanosarcinales archaeon
ACTGCGACAAGTGTCAAAACTCAAAAAAACAATTATACTCTTAATGAATTGATTAAAATAGACTTTAGTGACATGTTAGGTCATCAAAAAGATTGGATTGGGATTTATCGCTTAAATGATAATAATGATTGGAACAATGTTTTAAGATGGAATTGGACAAATTCTCGTCAAAATGGGACATTGACTCTAAATGCTTTAAATACCGTAGGTAATTATGAAGTAAGAGCATTTTTTAACAACTCTTTTGAAGTAGAAGCAATCTATGATTTTGTTGTTGAAAATGGGAACAATCTTATACCTACAGTTAAAAGCAATAAAAAAACTTATAAAACCAATGAAGTCATCAAAATCTCCTTTTCAAATATGTTAGGAACTCAAGAAGATTGGATTGGTATTTATCTACAAGGTAGTTCCAATGCATGGGAAAATATGAAATCATGGAAGTGGACAAATGGAAAAATAAATGGCGTATTAAGTTTTAATGCTTTACCAAAAGGAGACTATGAAGTCAGAAGCTTTTTTCAAAACTCTTTTAATGATGAAGCTACTTATAAATTTACAGTAAAGCAAAATATTGGAAAGACTTCAACACTTTATGATGATGCTGAAGGCACTATTTCCAACGAATGGGTACATGTTGCAGGAAATTTTCCTCCTTCAAAAGCTGATGGTGGATTTAACAGTACAGGAACAGTTGCCTTAGTTCCTGAATGGATTGATGGGTTTTCAAACATCGCCTATTACACATTACCCCTACACAATAATACCCAAGAAAAATTTTTAGAGATGGATATGGGAGGGTTACCGAACTATCTTATGTGGCATAGAGGAGGGGTTTTAAGAGGAAATGTTGCCCACTACTCTGTGGGTGTTTCAGTTACCACAACATTTGGGAAACGACGTATGAAATGGGATTCATTTTTCAATCATGGGAATGTTTCAGCCTTTAAAGAAGATTATGGCAATGGTAATATTTGGCTAAACTACCCCTCCCCTGTAGAACATGTTCGAGGATGGGGATATGCACCAAAAGATTTATGGGCTCATTTTAAAGTTGATATTGAAGCCGAATTAAAAAAACTAGAACCAAACAATGAAATTATTTCTGTCGATACTTTTATTGCAACAGGTGGACTTTTAGATAACATTAGGCTCTCTTCAGAATGACAACTCCACACCCTAAAGAAATAAATTCAAGATACATCGATATATCTTGATATAATTGAAAAAAACTATTGGAAAATCAATGAAAAGTGTATTCAAAACAAATGAAGGTGTCAAAATATCTTTTACAGCCATGGTTCAAAAACAACAAATTCTTAAGATGGTAGAAAACTGTAGCACAGGTGCTTGTGCCTGTATGAGTGACGAAACAAAAAAGAAAATTACCAACATGCAAGTAACTGGTAAAGATGGAAATGTAGAGTTAAGACTCTCAGGTAATATTAACAAAAATGAGATAGAAAAAGCACTCGAAAACTCTAAAGTTTTAAATCCCTAAGCTATGGATATCTTTCTAAAAACCATTGGTTCTGTTAATGATGAGACAAGAATACAAATACTTAACTTTATCAACCAAAATAATAAAGTCTGTGTTTGTGACATTGAAAATGCTTTTAACATGATTCAATCCCGTATTTCACGCCATCTAAAAATTTTAAAAGAAGGTGGTTTTTTAAAAGTAGAACGCCGAGGTCGTTGGGCATACTATAGTATAAGAAGCCCTCTTGATGCCTTTCGCAAAGCTATCTTAGAAGAGGTAAAATATTTGGAGTTAGAAGTCCCATCCATTAAGTCCATTAAGTAGTTCCATTATAATTTCCTTTTATTTATTAGCATTAATAACTTTAATGCTTTAAAGATCAGTAAAGCATAACGAGGAAACATCACCTAACTATTACTTTTTGAGGAGAATTACTATTTAATACTCTATGAAAAGCATATAAATCTATTTTTAGAAGGATATTTAAATATAAATTATTAAAAAGAAATAGAAAATTAAAATCAATAAAATATTTTTCAATATTAAAAAAATATATTAAAGTTTAATTAAGTTATAATAACTTTATGAAAACAATTAATAAACTATATCTATCACTAATCTTACTTTCAAGCTCACTATCAGCAGTCGATAAAAGCTACTCTTTTCTTGGTATACAAACAGGAAGCTCTTTTGTAGAAGGTCAGGCTCTAGCCACTATTGGATTAAAATACGGTATCCAAACTAAAAAGTATAGAACAGCTATTTCCTATAACTACGCTCAAAAATCAAATCTAAACTACCAAACACTCATTGCACAAATTGATACAGGTGTTTTAACCAATCAATTCAAAAAGTCTTCTTTTAAACCTTATGCTGGTCTCTCTTTTGGTGTCATAAAAGAAAAGAACAAACTAACTACATCTGTGGACAAGGGTTATGTTTATGGTATCAATACAGGTTTTGCATATATTTTTAGTGATGCCTTAGATGTTGATTTAGGCTATAGATATTTAAAAACATCAAAATTAAAAAGTATTGCTTCACTTAATGACTTAAGTCTTTCTATGCATTACTTTTATTAAAAATGTAGTTTAATTTATTTTAACATGATATAATATTTTTATGTATAAAATTATATTATCAACACTATTATTAAGCTCTTTAAGTTTTGCCGAAACAAGTTACTCTTTTTTGGGTGCTCAAACATCTTACCTAAACTATGAGAATGGTTCAGCCCCTTCTGTAGGATTAAAATATGGTATTCAAAGGGGTATGTGGAGAAGTTCTCTCAATCTTGATTACGCAACAAAATCCAATGAAAAGCTAACTTCTTTCATAATACAAATAGACAAAGGAATAATGAAAAGCCTAACTAAAAAAAGTTCGTTTAAACCTCATATTGGTTTTTCATTAGGTATGGTACAACATAAAAAAGATATTTCTGAAACAGGTTATGGAATAGGTCTAAATACAGGTGTTACTTATCTTCTAAATAAAAACATCGACTTGGACTTAAGCTACCGTTACTTCTCTGTTAGTAGTATTCAAAATCTAAAGTCACTTAATAGCCTAACTTTTTCCCTAC
>JAAXQB010000340.1 GCA_012329085.1 Methanosarcinales archaeon
AATTTTTTCAATTAACGAAGAAATCTTTTTATCCTTAAATTGTGTTTCAAATTTAATTTCTATAGTATCCCCAAAAAACTTTTCTGCTTGCAGTAATTTTTGAGCCGTTCAAATTGAGCTGACAATGAATTGCCAGCTTCTTTTTGCTCTTCTGTTGATACTCTTGCTAAGATAATTGATTTCATAGGCTAATTTATTAACTTGTCATAAGCTTCAGTAAATTCTTTATTGTCTGTTTGATTAAATAATGGCAGACCAATCAGGTTATAATTTTTACTCTCTATTTTTAGTATTTTATTATTGGAATACTTTTCAGTAATTTTTTTAAGAAAATCATTCTTCCAACTATCTACATCCAAAAGGTTATCTCCCTTTGGTTCAATAAAAATCTGATAGTAAAGTTTTGATTTGTCTTCTAGAAATAAAATGAAGTCTGGCTGGAAACCTTGTCCTGTTTCAAAATCGTATATTTTATATTGTTCCTCGTTTCGCAGTAAATATACTTCTTTATATTTTTCCTGAAGATTAACTAATGTATCCTGTATAAATTTAATAAGTCCTTTCTCTTCACTTGTGCCATAAAACTGGTCTAAAACATACCAATCCTGATATTTTAATTCATCTTCTATTCTTTGACTTTCATCGTCTTTCTTTACACTCTTCCTAACCTCTTCATCAAAAAATTCCTTTAGCTTATGCGCACTAAATTCAGTGCCTTTATGAGTATTTATATTTTGTTTAAGTTCATAAAGTAATACATTAAAAAACTTAACTAACACATCAAGCTTTTCTTTATTTGTTACATCTTCTTCAAAAATAGATTTATCTTCTTTGTCATTCAATCCCTTTTTTGAAAGAATAAGTTTTATTTTAAAATTACCGATAATTTTTTCTCTAAAATCATCAATACTATCTATTTGCAATTCTTCTTTTAGCTGTTCAAATCTCAGTAATGATTTATTACTTTTTGCTTTTATATTTATCGCTTTCTGAAAAATATGTCGCTCAAAGTCCTTTACCTTTACTGAGATAGTCTTTTTGTTTCTCTCGTTTATAATTAATCTCTCTGTATCAGCATCCTCACTTTCAAAATCAAGTTCTTCTTCTTTTATTCCAAGATTTTCTAAGTCAAATTTAAGCTCTAAATTACTTATTAGATAATCTAAGGTTTTCTGCTTGCGTTTAGGATTTTTAATTTTTTCATTTTTCCATATCTTTACGCTCTTATAAAAATCACTATTAGCAAAATCTTCTTTAAGTTTGAAACGCTTTTCTATCTTCCCATCATCAATAAAACCTTTATTTTTCAATTCTCTTTTTAGTTCGTCAATATATCTATGGTCGCTATCGCTATGATAATAAAGTTCCTCTAAAACCCTCATATCATTTGCAAGCTGATTATCAAACTTTCGTTTATTCTTTTGCTTATCGTTATAATTAAACGGATAGTACCGCACACCTCGTCCAATAAGCTGAATTTCTGACACCGTTACACTTCCAGCTTTACGATTACCGTTCTTACCCTTACCTTCATCACGCCCAGAATAGAGCCGTACAATATCAAAGAGATTCAATACATCCCACCCCTCAGTTAATCTATTTACTGTAAAAATAGCCCTTATATGATTGTTTTTATCTTCAAGGTTATTTAATAGCTTTTCTTGGTTTTCATCCGTCTTTTCTTTTTTTGTCTTATTCGTTTTTGAGTTTGTAATTATACAAGTTCGTTCAGTAAAATTACCTTTAATAAAACTTACAATTTCAGATTTTTTTATATTTTCGTCCTTAATAAATTTAATCAAGTCCAACACACGAGATTTGCCTTGTTCATAAATATTTTCTCCTTCAATAAATTTATTTTCAATATTAGCCAAAAATCCAAAATCCTTTGTTATAAGATTTTTTACCATTGTTAAAAACTCTTCAAAATCTTCTTTTGAACTATCAATGGTTTTACTTCTGAAGAGAATAACTGGCTTAAAGTTCGGTATGTCGTTTTTTAGAGCGATTTTGTGTCTGTACCAGCTAAATAATAATGCCTGCAACATACGCTCTCGCTTATTAAGTGAAGAGTACACAAGGTTTATCTCTTTCGTGTATCCAGCAGATAAAAATTCCTTTAATCCAAATTTATATATTGTTTTTGGTGCATACTTATCTTCTACTTGTTTATTGTTTGGAATTGTTGCGGTAAATTCCAACAGCACATTTCTATTTTCAACATCACTACCATTTTTATTAAGCAAAAGCTCTATAACAGTATGCTCCCATCCCTTCTTTTCAATTTCATTTTGTCCTGCTTTATTAGTAAGCTTGGTTTTTAAATCTAATTCCTGCTGTTTTCTCTGTGTATCAGCGTTTAAGTGATGTCCTTCATCAGCAAGCATTACAATATCTTTTTTAATTAAATCATCTAAATAAACCTGATTTTCTTTTTCAATATGAATATCATTATAGAGTTTTTGGATAGTCGTAAACTTTATTTCTATTGCATCGTTATCATTTGAAAAAGTATCAACCTTGTCTATATTTACCGTTTTGTCGTCAATGATGATTTTGTCAACAAAAAGATATTTACTGTGCATTTCATTGATAAAGTTATTTTCAGTTTTATCAACAATATTATTTTGATTTACGAAGAATATAAACTTTCTATATCCTTATTTATAGTAATAAAGAATAGAGCTCGCCATTAAAAGTGTCTTTCCTGTACCTGTAGCCATATTGAACATCAAATGTGTCGGCTCAGTATTCTTTGATTTATCTTTAATGGCGTTGAAAGTTAGCAAATTTTCAAATGCTTTTCGTTGCCAGTCAAAAAACTCATATTTCAAATTATCTGAAATATATTTTGGTATCTTAGGAAATGGTATTCTCATTTCATACGCATCTGCTTTAATTGTTTCGTATAGTTTTGACATACTTATTTTTTGTAAAATTCTTTAGTGAGCTTTTGGTCTTCTTTACTGATGCCAAACCTTTTCTCTGACATTTCGCTTTCTTGCACATACATCTGGTTCAAATCAAGCATCGTTAAAAACATTCTCTTTTGCTCTTTTAAAGAGAGTTTTTTAAAGTTTTCTTCTTTTACTATTCTTTCCTTAAAATCTTTTATTCGTACATTGTAATTAAGGAAGTATTCTTCGTAGAGCATATCTAGTAATTTTACCAATTTAGATAAGTCTTTAGCTTTATTGATTTCTTCTTTTGCCTGTTCATTCCATTTTGCAAGTTCGCAGTAAACAAATTCTCCGCCATTTTTCCATCCGACAATCTTAGATACACCTGACTCATCTCCATTTATTACATTTTTCAATCTAACAACACTGTCATTTTCCTCGTAATCTATTTGTTCTATTCCTATATATTGTCTACCCATTTTATGAGCCACTGCACAAGTACTACCACTACCAAGATGGTAATCAAGGACTATATCATCTTTTTCTGTACTCATATCAATAATCCTTTGAACTAACTGTTCGGGTTTTTTTTCTGAAGGAAAAATTGTTGCACCTTCTTTATTTAAATTATTATAGTCAATACCGTCCCAAAAAGTACCGTACTTTTCTTTTTTAATTACGTTACCCTTCTTATCAATAAAAGCTGTATCACTAAGCCATATTAAAAGAACTTTTTTATTTCCTGTGTAATATTGAGTCGTTAGTTTCCCTTTGTTTCTACCA
>JAAXQB010000092.1 GCA_012329085.1 Methanosarcinales archaeon
ACACCAAAGAGTGCAGATACAATAACTACAATTTCATTTCCATCGTCATGATACTT
The DNA here is from genome assembly GCA_012329085.1 of Methanosarcinales archaeon. Next base: position 57 of record JAAXQB010000092.1, read on the forward strand.
TTTTAAAAGCTGAGCAACATGACGAATCTTCTCTCCATTTGCAAGAGAAGCACCTCCAAATTTCATCACGAATTTCATAATATAATAAGAAAATTATAATTTCTCTATTCTAAATGTTTCTGGATTGACCCTTATTCTATCTCCCGCTTTTATTGATTTATTTAAAATAGAAACGGCAATCTTATTTTCAATATTGTCTTGGATAACCCTTTTCATCTCTCTTGCTCCAAATTCTGGCTTATAGCTTAGTCCAGCCACCTTTTTTTTCAAATTTTCGGTAACCATAAATTTTATCTCTTTTTTATGGAGGTTCTTCTGCAAGCTACCCAATAATAAATTAGAAATATCCAGCAAATTTTGTTTTGTTAATGAGTGAAATAAGACAACAGAGTCAAATCTATTTATAAATTCTGGTTTAAAGATAGCATTTTCAAAAATATGATTTAACAATTTTTTCTTTAATTTTTCCTGTTCTATCTTTTTATCAGCATAATTTAAAATTATTTTAGAGCCCGCATTAGATGTTGCAATAATAATAGTATTCTTAAAATTAATCTTTCTCCCGACACCATCTGTAATATAGCCCTCATCTAAAATTTGCAAAAATAAGTTTAAAATATCGGGATGGGCTTTTTCTATTTCGTCTAACAAAACAAGCGAAAAAGGATTTTCCAAAACACGAGTGGTTAGATACCCTTGTTCAGTTGCTGAGCCTATCAATCGATATACATCTACAGTATTTTGGTACTCCGACATATCCACCCGAATCATTCTTTTTTCTGAACCAAAATATATTCGTGCCAAAACTTTAGAAAGTTCTGTTTTACCAACTCCTGTTGGCCCCAAAAATAAAAATCCACCTATTGGACCTCCTTTAATTGTAATTTCGGCCCTGGCCCTTCTCAAAGAAGTCGAAACCGCTTTAATCGCTTCTTTTTGCCCAATAAGATTTTCTGATATTAACTTTTCTAAGTTTAATAAAACGCAAGTTTCATCAACCTCAGCTTCCCCAACTAAAATTTTGGTCTTTTCAAAAATAACTTCTTCTACACATTTTTTTCTTATTATTTTTGTTTTTTTTGTAAAAACAGCATAATGAATAACATCTTTTAAGAGATTAATCGCTTTAGCAGGAAGAGGACCTTCTCCTAAATATTTATCAGCATATTCAGCCGTCATTTTAATAACTGGAAAAGTAATAAATACATTATGTTCTTTTTCTAAAAAAAATGTGAGGTTGGTCAATACTTCAATGGTTTTATTAATAGATAGACTTTGTACTTCAACTTTTTCAAAATGAGCTAAGAAAGATTCATTTGGAAAAATAAACTTACGAAATCCAGAGAATGAAGTAATGCCAATAAGTCTAAAATTAGTTAATGGCAAAAACTCATTTAAGACGGCAGATATATCTATAATTCCTGGTTTTTTCTCTTGTCCAACATAGTTATGAATATCTTTAATAATTAATATAATATTTCCAGAATACGCAACCTCAGTAAATATTTGAGTTAAAATCGTAAAAATCCGTTCGTTAGTTTCAGCTTTAGAAATTATCAATGGTAAATCTAATAAAACTATTTTTTTATAATTAATATTAGATAAACTAATTCCTAAAAAGGCGATTTTTGTCAACTCATTAATAATTTTCATTCTCCCAGAACCAAGATCGCCGACAAGTAAAACATTATTTTTTTCACTTTTTTGTAATATCCTTTGCGTAATTTTTATTTCGTCATCTCTACCAATAACTTTATCTAATATAGTATTCTTTCTTTTGATGAATTTTATAGGACTTATAGAATATTCATCTAAAATTAAAGAATATGGTGTTGCCCAATCACGAGCCAATGAACCATATTTTAATAAATTGTCATATTCCCACCACTTTTTTCTTTTTTTAATTTTTGTTTTTATATCATCAAGCCAAAAAGAAAGAATTTTAATATCTTTTGGTTTTATATTTTTAGCAGTTATTATTGTTTTTAAGATATAGCTATGTTCTCCCAAACCAGCCATTAAATCAGCAACTGTAATTCTACAATCTTCTCTGTTTTTATTAACTTCTAAGGCCATCAAAATCGTCTTTTTAAAATTTTTAGTAAATCCAACAAATTTTCCTTTTTTGGACTCTTTAAGTTCTTCTTCTAAAACTTTTTGAACCATTTTAGGACTTATAGAAATGCGAGAAAATATAAAATTTAATTCAGGATTATCTCTTAAGCAAAAATAAAGCAAAAGAGAACAATCAACTTTCTCTCTCTTCTTTTTTTTTGCATAACTAACAGAATCACAAACCACTTTAGCAGCACTATAATGAAAAAATTCAGCTAAATTGTATTTATTTGGATCTTTTAAAACTTCATTAATATCATTTTTTATTTTGCTTTTCTTAAGTCCATAATGGAAAAAATCGTCTAAAATATAAAATGAGAGAAATAAAGAAAAAGGAAATAAAAACAGACTTTTAAAATCAATATTTATATTGAGAGAGAAATGAAAAATTGGCAAAAATATTAAAAAATAGAATAGAAAAATTTTTAATATCCTAATAATGTCAAAAATCCAAGTATATTTAATAGCGTAATATATATCAGTTTTCTTAAAATTAATAATCATAACAAAAAACAAAGTCTTAATTTTTAATTTTCAAAAATATTTCCCCTTTACCTCTTTTTACATCCATATTTTTTTCAAAATCACATTTTTTATATAGATTTTGAGAAATTATATTTAGTTTTCCAGTATTTTTATTATAACAATAAAATAGAAAAATTCAAACTATGAAAAAAAATGGGAAGCGATATCAATATCACAAAGAGCTGAAATGTCAAGCAAAACTTCTTCTGGGATTTTTATCTCTTCCCCTTTTCCAGTGATGCCAGGATATCTCCATACGCTAATCAATTTAATTTTAGATAAGCCTGCGACAGCGAAAACTTGATACATTAGCCACAGTTCTTCTTGTCTATTCTTTTTGTGATTTTCTTTCATCGAGACAAAA
>JAAXQB010000305.1 GCA_012329085.1 Methanosarcinales archaeon
ATGAAACATTTTTAACCTCTAATATTAGTCCACAAATTTATGATTTCAATGCTGGTGTTTGGAATAGATTAGAGCAAAAGACAAGATATTGGGCACAAAAATATGATGAAATTTATGTAATTACTGGTGGTATTCTCACCAACAATTTAAAAACCATTGGCTATGAAAATGTAGCTGTACCAAAATATTTTTACAAAGTGCTTTTAGATTATACCCAACCAGAAATAAAAGCCATTGCATTTTTAGTACCTCATGAGAAAAGTGATAAAGCACTTTATGAGTTTGTAACTTCAATAGATCAAATTGAATTATTAACTGGAATTGATTTTTTTCCTGCTTTACCTGATGATTTAGAAAATAAATTAGAAAAATCTTCTGATTATAAAAATTGGAGTTTTAGGTAAATTAATAGTTGTTAATTGTTGGTTGATAGCAATAAAGATTGAATTGTACTTTCAAAAGGTAATGGTAACCAAATGTTACTACAAGTAAAAAATGAATACGGAAAAAATAAACCCAGGAAGGAGTATTTTATAGTCATCAAAAATTTATGATTCTATTCATTCTTGGGTTTATTTGTTTCGCTATCATAGAATCCTTTTACAGTTTCCCTAGTTTTTTACAGACTAAGATATTCGCCTTTTTGACAATTATATTTTTAATTTTAATAGTTTTAGCTTTTTCTAAAAAAGGATTTAATACTTTCTTTAAAGAACAAGGAAAAAGCGAAAAATGCTCTTGACTTTTTGACAACAAATTTAAAATTCAACTATGAAAAATATAACCCTAGAAGAAAATAGTATCAGTGGCAACAACGACTACAAAAAACAATCAATTAGCCAAAAATAAAGACTAGTTTAATCTGCTACATTTTTGTAGTTATTTTATCACTTTTTACATTCAACTCTATCTTACTTTTTTTATATCGCAAAGTTGCGCCAAGAGTTTCGATAAGTACCGCAAAGTTTTTCTGCTTTCTACTTTCTACTTTTAACATTATCCAAACTGTAAAAAGCACCTTTATTTTCTTTTCTATCCATAGATTGTTTTACAATCAAATAAGCAATAGCGTTTAAGTTACGCAACTCACAAATTTGGGGTGATAATTTTGATTTGGCATAAGCTTTTTCAGTATCTTGATGTAAATAATTTAGGTGATCTAAAGCTTTTTCTAAACGCTCATTTGAGCGAACAATGGCAACCAAATCGGTCATTATATTTTGAATCGTTTTTCGATTGTGCGATATCAAAACTTTTTCTTTTGGAATGGTTGTACCTTCTTCATCCCATTCTGGAATATTTAGTTTTTTGTCAAAAATTAATGTATTTCTACTTTCTGAAATTTCATCAGCAATTATATTAGCAAAAACCAACGCTTCTAAAAGTGAATTAGAAGCCAACCGATTTGCTCCATGCAAACCAGTATGTGAACATTCGCCACAGGCAAATAAATTATTTAATGAAGTGTAACCTTTTTTATCAACTATTACGCCTCCCATTAAATAATGTGCTGCAGGTACCACAGGAATATACTGGCTTGCAATATCGATTCCTAAACTTTTACACTTTTCATAAATATTAGGAAAATGATTGATAAAAGCGTCTAAATCTATATGTGTGCAATCTAAGTAAACATATTGATTTCCGCTTTTTATTAATTCACTATCAATGGCACGAGCAACAATATCACGAGGAGCTAACTCAGCTCTATTGTCAACTTCTAACATAAATCGTTTTCCGCTTTTATTCCGCAAATATGCGCCAAAACCACGAACTGCTTCTGAAATTAAAAATGCAGGACTGATTCCTGGCTGGTACAATGAGGTTGGGTGAAATTGTACAAACTCCATATCTTTAATTTTGGCTTTCGCCCGATATGCCATAGCAATACCGTCACCAGTTGCCACAGTTGGATTTGTAGTTGCAGCATAAACTTGACCTACTCCGCCAGTTGCCAAAACAACAGAAGTTGCCAAATATGTATCAATTTTATTGTTTTTTTGATTTAAAACATAAGCCCCATAGCAAGAAATATTATCTATTTCCTTATTGTCTTTGACATGATGATTGGTTATTAAATCAATGGCAAAATGATATGGCAACAAGGTAATATTTGGTAATAAATCGACTTGCTCTAATAATGTTTTTTCAATTTCAAAACCTGTAATATCTTTGTGGTGCAAAATCCTATTTGCTGAGTGACCTCCTTCTTTTCCTAAATCTAAATCACCGTTTTTAGCATAATCAAAATCTGCACCCCAATTTATAAGTTGTTGCATACATTTAGGTGCATTTTTAATAACAGTTTTTACAATTTCAAGATTATTTAATTGGTCGCCAGCAATCATAGTATCATTAATATGATCTTCAAACGAATCTAATTTATCCCAAACGGCAGCAATTCCGCCTTGAGCGTATTTGGTATTTGATTCACTTTCATTAGCTTTTGTGACTACAAAAATTTTTTTGTTTAGTAATGCTTTTGCAGTTTTAATAGCTATGGTTAATCCGGCAACGCCAGAACCTAAAATCAATATATCAATTTTAAAAACACTCATCTTATTTGGCAGAAATATCTAACATTCTTTGTATTGGAATTAAGGCTTTTTTTTGAATTTCTTCGGATACATAAATTTCTGGAAGTTCATATTTCATACACAAATATAGTTTTTGCATCGTATTCATTTTCATATAAGGGCATTCACTACATGCACAAGTATTATTTTCGTGTGATGGTGCAGGAATTAGCTCTTTATTAAGAACTTCTTTTTGCATTTCATGAAGAATTCCTGCTTCAGTAGCAACAATAAATTTGTTAGCAGGGTCATTTTTCACATAGTTAATTAAACCTGCAGTTGAACCAATATATACCGCTGTTTTTAGTATATGTTCTTCTGATTCTGGATGTGCAATTATTTTTGCTTTTGGGTTTGCTTTATGTGTGCTGATTAATTTATCAATAGAAAAAGCTTCGTGTACAATACAAGCACCATCCCAAAGTAACATTTCTCTACCAGTTTCTTTTTGAATCCAAGCGCCAAGGTTTTTATCTGGAGCAAAAATTATGGGTTGGTCTAACGGAACAGAATCTACAATTTTTTTTGCGTTTGATGAAGTGCAACACAAATCACTTATTGCTTTTACCTCAGCCGAAGTATTAACGTAAGTAATTACTATATGATTTGGATGTTTATTTTTTAACGCTTGTAAATCTTTTGCTTCACATGCTTCTGCCAAAGAACAACCTGCATTCAAATCGGGCAATAAAACCTTTTTATTTGGGTTTAAAATTTTAGCTGTTTCTGCCATAAAGTGCACTCCAGCAAAAATAATCAAATCAGCATTAGCTTCGGCAGCTTTGTAAGAGAGCTGTAAACTATCTCCAACAAAATCAGCTATATCTTGTATTGCAGGTTCTTGGTAGTAATGTGCTAAGATTACGGCATTTTTTTCTTTCTTTAATTTTTTTATTTCAGCAACATAATCAATATTTTCAGCTACAGTAAGGTTTAAATATCCAACTTCATTTAATTCTGCTTTCGCCTGATCAAAACTCATAATTTTTATTTATTATTTAATGGTAAACAAAATTACTCTTTTTTTAAGAAATAATATACCAAAGAGGCAGAAGAGATAAAATAAAGAACTGTTGATGTTTGTTGTTTTAGCTTTTAATAAAAATCAAGAAAACAATTAATATGATACAAAATTACTGTTTAATAAATTTAAGATTTTTTACACGACCTGCCATTAATTTAAAAGCATTGATTTTACCGTCATTATTTCTTTCAAATAAAAAGACACCAAAATTATCATTTGAAAACACATTATCTTTAATTGCTTTTAGTACTGATGTTTTTCTCCTATTTACATAAAGTATTATGTTTTTATTTTCCATTTTTAAATTATAAACAACATCAAGCTCAGGGCTGTAATATAAACCTATAAAACTCTTTAATTCTTCCAAAGAATAAGAAGCTGGCTTATAGCTAATATATTTAATTTTACTGTTTCCATTTATAATAATTAGTACTTGTTTGCCTTCATTAGTAGTTTTAAATTTTAATATAACATCAGAAGTTTCCTTTGCTATAAATTCATTTTTACTAATAGGAAATAATTTGGTTTCGCTATAGTTATTACGAGAGTATGTTAATGTATCGTTTTTTACTACTATTTTTATAGCGGAATTATTTTTATTATTCCAATATGACCCAGAAAAAAATTCTAATTTTTTGGTTGATAATTTAATCGCTTTTTTATTGGATAGATTTGATTTTTGGTTGATTTCTTGATTTTGTTTAAACTCGTTTTTAAGAAATATATCGGCTACTTGATACGCCTTTGATGTTGGACTGGCATCACTTCTATTTGATAAAATAATAATTGAAAATTTTTGCTCAGGAAAACGCATTAACTGAGCTCGGTAACCCGCAAGAGAACCGCCATGGCTTACTGTTTTTAATCCTTTGTGTGTTCCGTTTTTTAATGCAAATGCGTATCCGCTACTTTTCCCATTATTTAAAACTCCTTCTTCATGCATTTTTTGAATAATTTGTTGTCCGCCTTTTCCTAATTTATTTTGATAAAAATTCTGATCCCATAAAAACATATCTTCAATGGTAGAATAAATTCCGCCAGAACCTACCAAATCAAATCTCATAATTAAATTATCAAACCCGTCTTCTTTTTTGTTATAACTAAAAACACGATTTTTAATTAAATCGGTATTATCATCATAAAAAAGAGAGTTCTTCATTCCTAATGGACTAAAAATATGTTCCTCGGCAAAATCTTTAAGTGATTTTTTAGCTGCTTTTTCAACAATCATTGCCAACATAAAATAGCAAGAGTTACTATATAAGTATTGCTCTCCTGGAGAAAAATTTAGCGTGTTTTGACTTTTTATTAATTCATAAACCTCGTCATTTTCTATATGGTCGAGGTAATCTCTCCCTTTGAGGTGCATCAGTGTTAAAAAATCTCTTATTCCACTTGTATGATGTATAAAATGACGAATGGTAAGCGGTGTTTTGTATTCGGGAAAATCTGGTAAAAATTCCTGAATTTTATCATCTAAATTCAATTTGCCCTGTTCTTCAAGCAATAAAATACTAAAGGTTACAAACTGCTTAGATACCGAACCTATATAAAAAACAGATGTTGGAGTTATAGATATATTATGCTCTAAGTCTGCAATGCCATATCCTTTTGAATATATTAATTTTCCATCTCTAATTATTCCTAGTGCACCTCCTGGAACATTTGGTTTGTTCCATTCCGTAAATATCTTATCAATTGCTGTACTTTCTTTTAGTTGACCATACGCAACAAAACCAGTACAAAAACTGATAAAAATTAAGGTATATATTTTTTTCATAATCTTGAATTATTTAGCTGTTTTATCTATTTTGGTTTTAATAAATTTTTCACTAAAAGCAATAAGCTCTTTTACCTTACCAGATTTATCTAAATTAAAATTAATCAATACTTTATTTCGCCATTTAGAATCCAGATTTGTTATAAATGTATTGTAATGCCAATGCTCAATTTTGTAGAATAAGTAGTTATTAAAATTGAGCTCTAATTGTTTATTATGTAAGCGAACAGTAACCTCTCCCAGCATTTTATGTTGATAAGTTCCTACATATTCCTTTAAAGATAAGGATGGTTCTGTACCTAGTATCCGTTCTTTTTCCTGTTTTTTTATGGCTTCTATTTTTTTCCTTTTAAAACCGTCATATAGTTCATAAATTTCTTGATGCCAATCTCTGCTGTCAGTATTAAATGCATAAAGATCAATGGCTTTGTACATAATTGCGTGTCGAAGTTCGGCATGATCCATATTTACAAAAACATAAACAGCCACATTTTGCTCGTGCATTACACCAGCAATAGCAACCAAACCTGCAAGGCTACCTGTATGAAAATCAAGTTTGCTTCCTTTGTAATCATGCTGAAACCAACCTAGCCCATAGGTAGTCCATTGGGGTTTGGTAAGTTTTTTTGTAGGATAAAATTCGTTTTTGGGTATTATTACTTGCGGTGTAAATAAGTACTTAAAAGTTGCTGGTTTTAATAAAGTATCACCTTTAAATACACCATCATTCACAAGAAATGTTAAGTAATTACTAATATCGTTGGCACTTGACCACATCATTCCTGCCGCTCCTATTTGGTCTGAAAACGTATAGTCAACTTTAACAATTCCTTCATCAATATCATCATAATATGGCGAAACATAATTACCTACTTTTAAAATAGATTTAGAACGTACTTGTGTACGATTCATTTCTAAAGGTTTTAAAATATTGTTTTCTACAAATACTGTCCAATGTTGCCCACTAACGGCTTCAATAAGTTCGCCTGCTATGGCATACATAATATTTTGATAGGTAAATCCACCACGTAAAGGGTAGCTTTTTTTTGCATACCTAAACCTTTCGGTTGTTTCTTTAGTTGAAGTGCTATCTACTATCCATAATAAATCTGCATTAGCAATACCAAGATTATGTGTTAAAAGGTCTTTTACACGTGCATCTGCTGTAATGTATGTATCTGATAGTTTAAAAGAAGGAAGGTAATCTATAACTTTATCATTCCATTTAATTTTACCTTGATCTATCAATATACCAAGTGCCATAGCCACAATAGCCTTGGTGGTAGATGCCATACTGAAAAGTGTACTTTCATCAACAGGTTCTTTGGTTTGGGTGTTTTTAACCCCGTAGGTTTTTTTAAATACCACCTTTCCATCTTTTACAACTACAGCTGCAAGTCCTGGTATTTTCCAGTCTTTCATTCCCTGCACAATGGTTGCTTCTAATTTTTTATTTTCAGATTTATATTGTGCAAAAGAGACGGTCGTGCTACTGATAACTACGAATACTATTAAAAGCACAAGTTTTATTTTTAAGATATTTACAGGTGTATTTTTCATAATTTATTATTTTTCACGAGCTTTATATTTATCCATTATTTTAAGTGTTTTGTCAATGGGTAAAGCTTTCATTATTCGTCCTTTTTGCCCTTTCATATCTTCTGCCATAAATAGAGAATTATAAATAGCCTCTTCGGTGGCTTCTACAACGGCTAAAAAAAGCGGAGACATATAATCATTAGGTACGTCTATAATTTTTCTTTCTATTTCTTTGGAATTATATGGTATTCGAAGTGCCGGATTTGTGCTAAAAGCGATACTATAATCGCCACTTCCGTTCGATGAGAAAGACCCAACTTTACCGAATGCTAAAAACGAACGTTTTGCCAACCTCTTTAAATTTCTAGCAGATAATGGTGCATCGGTAGCAATGATAATCATACACGAACCATCAACTACATAAGGCACATCTTCTGCCATATAAAAATTATTTAGTTCTTCACCAACAGGTGCACCGTTTATGGTTAATATGCCTCCAAAGTTGGTTTGTACAAGAACACCTACTGTATAGCTTCCTTTATCTTTTGGTAAAACTCTTGATGAAGTACCAATACCTCCTTTAAATCCTAAAGCTCTCGTGCCTGTTCCTGCACCAACATTACCTTCTTGAATATTTATTGTGGTAGCATTTTCTATGGCTTCTATAACATCTGAACTTTTTACATGCCGTCCTCTAATATCATTGAGCCAACCATCATTGGTTTCGCCAACTACTGGATTTACCGACCTAATTTTCTTATTTTCAGGAATGGACAAGGTGTAATCAACCAAAGCATTAGCTACCAAAAAAGCATTAAGTGTATTGGTTAAAGCAATAGGCGTTTCAATATTACCGAGTTCTTCAATTTGGGTAAACCCGATTGCTTTTCCAAATCCGTTGCCAACAAAAACGGCTGCTGGCACTTTTTGTTGAAATATATTTTCTTGATGAGGCAAAATAATAGTAACTCCCGAACGAATTGAATCACCAATTATAAGTGTTTTATGCCCTACTGAAACGCCTTTTACATCTGTTATAGCATTTAAATTACCAGGTGTTAGAATTCCAGGTTTAATGCCAAAATCTCTTGCTCTCCCCTTATTTTGAGCTAGAGAATCATTAACAGAAATGAATAACGCACTAAATACAAGTAGGTATTTAAACATAATTTAAATTGGTTTTAATTTATCGGGAGTTGATTGTTTTATTAAAGACCTTGCAAGAATATTGGTTGGGTCAATGGTTATCATATTATATATTTTTTCTTCAGTAATAGCAAGGGGAATTTCGGTACAACCGAGTATTACCACTTCTGCACCTTGATTTTTTAAATACAAAGCACCTTGTAATAAACTCTCTTTCGCTTTTGGGTGGATAGCGTTAGCGGTAGATTTAATGCCATATTTGGGATGGTAAATGGCTGGGTGTATTATGTTTTTTTGCATTTCAATAGTAGGTATAATCACTTTGTACCCATTTAATTTTAACGATTTATTATACACTTCACTTTTATAAGTCCCTGTTGTTGATAATACGCCAACTTTGGTAATATTTGGATAGTTATTAGAAATATACATAACGGTCTCTTCTATCATGTTCAATAGCTTAATAGATAGTTTATTTGCTTTTAGCTCATTTTTTATCAAACCAAAAATTTCTTTTGAATGAGCAGTATTACAAGGAATACCAGCTATTGTTGCACCTACATCTTGTAGTTTTTTAAGTATCTTAATAATGGCAAAAGCAGGATTTGTTTTAATTGTACCCAATAAGTATTCTGTTCTATCTC
>JAAXQB010000329.1 GCA_012329085.1 Methanosarcinales archaeon
GTCTTATGTATAATTTTATAAATTACACACTTAACACCCATTCTTTCAAAATGAGTTAAAGAAATTTCCAATCTTTCGGAAAACTGCCCCTCTTCAATTTATTAAAGGTCTTGCTTTTAGACAAATCATTCTTTTTTTAAGAAATTTTCAATAGCTAATTCATAATGAATGAGCGTTATCTCGTAATTTTATAATAGATGCAAATTAATTAAACATCTTTGTAATCTTTAATACTTTATGTGATCAAAATATTTATCCTAAAATTTGACAACAATTATTTTAAATGTGAGACTTTTTAAAAGATAAAATGTATGTTTTATATATTATGCAAAGATATTTTATCTTATAAAAAAAATTGCAATATATTTTTAAAACAAGAATTTTACTAAAAATTTATTAAAATAAATAAAAATGAGAAATACATTCACATGAAAATACACTACTTACAACATATTCTTTTTGAAGATTTGGCAAATATCGAGACTTGGGCACAAGATAAAGGTCATGAAATCTCTAAAACTTTACTTTTTAATGGTGAAAAGCCACCAATAGATGATGATTTTGATTTTATTATAATAATGGGGGGACCCATGAATATTTATGAAGAAGATAAATATCCATGGTTAGCTTATGAAAAAGAATTTATTAAAAAACAAATAGAATCCGATAAAATCGTACTTGGAATTTGCCTTGGTGCACAACTTATTGCAGATGTTTTGGGGGGAACCATAATTAAAAATAAAGAAACTGAAATTGGTTGGTTTAATGTTAAATTATACGAAGATGCAAATAAATCAGATATTTTTAGTTTATTTCCAAAAGAATTTCTTGCATTCCATTGGCATGGAGATGCGATTTCATTGCCTCCAAAATGCTTAAAAATTGCAAAGAGCGATGCTTGTGAAATTCAAGCATTTGAATATAACAATGGAAAAGTAATTGGATTACAATTTCATCTTGAATCTACTATTGAAAGTGTAGAAAAATTAATTAAACATTGTAGTGATGAAATCGTTGATGGTAAATATATTCAAACAGCCAATCAAATGATGGCATGTGGCAATATGTTTACAGATATTGAATCTATGCTATATATGTTGTTAGATAGTTTAGAGGATAAATTTATAGATTAATCGTAATAAATGCATTCAATAAATAACTTTAACATATATCAAACACAGAAATATAGCATATGCTTACCTTTATAGGACTTGGACTTTTTGATGAAAATGATGTATCTCTTAAAGGATTAGAATGCATCAAAAATGCAGATAAGGTTTATCTTGAATTTTATACTTCAATTCTTGTTGGAACTAACATTGAAAAAATGGAAACACTATATAATAAAAAAATCCATATACTTTCAAGAGAAGAAGTTGAACAAAATCCTGATTGGATTTATGAAGCAAAAACTAAAAACATTGTTTTTTTAACAGGGGGGGATACAATGGTATCTACCACTCATGTAGATTTACGACTTCGTGCGATTGATGCAGGTATAAAAACTTCTTTAATACATGGTGCATCAATTCTAACTGCAATATCAGGGCTTACCGGACTTCAAAATTATAGGTTTGGAAAATCTACAACAATTCCATATCCCTTTAAAAGTCAAGGGAAAACCATAATTTCAAATACACCATATGATACAATAAAAAAAAATATGGAAAACGATTTACATACAATTCTATTTTTAGACATAGATTCAGAAAAAGGATTTATGAGTGTAAATGAAGCACTTAAAATTCTACTTGAAGTTGAACAAAAAAGAAAAGAAGGTCTATTAGATAATATAATTTGTGTTGGAATTGCACAAGCAGGATCAATGGAACCTATTATAAAAGCAGATTATCTAAACTCATTAAAAGATTTTGATTTTGGAAATCCACTTCATATACTTGTAGTTCCTGCAGAATTGCATTTTATAGAGTCTGAATCTCTTGTAAAAATTTGTGGAGGTCCCATTCCAAAAAAATCGAATGATTTCAATTCCAATGAAGTGTCCGCAGAAACAAAAGAACTTGTGGGTGGTGCAAATAATTGAATCTAACTGAACTTGCATTTGAACTTAAAAATTACGAAGGAGTATCTCGAAAAAGACCAATTGCTGATATTGTATCTATTTTTAAGACTGTTCAGCCATCATTAGATAGCACAATCATAGATTTTGGAGATGATGCCGCAGTTATTGATATTGGTAACAATTCGGTTATGTTATTTGCCGCAGATGGTATATGGGATAAATTGCAGAAAAAAAGTTCGTGGTGGGCAGGATATGTTGCCGTACTTGTGAATATAAATGATATTGCTGCAATGGGCGGAAAACCCATTGCAATGGTAAATATCATGTCTTCAAAGAGTAATGAAGATTGTAAACAAATGCTTGAAGGAATTAAAGAAGGTATTTCAAAATTTGGAGTTCCAATGGTTGGAGGGCATGTTCATCCTGATGCCCCCCATAATTCTATATCTATTGCAATTATTGGAATTGCAAAAAAAGATGCAATTATACGAAGTGATTTTGCAAAAGAAGGAGATGATATTATTGTTGCAATAGATTTGAATGGTAAATTTGGTTCATCGCCTTATGCATGGGATTCTACTTCTTTTAAAGATTCGGATATTCTTAAACAACAAATTTCTGTAATGCAAAAAATAGGAGAACAAGGCTTGGCAACTGCAGGAAAGGATATTAGTAATCCGGGTATAATAGGAACACTTGGAATGCTTTGCGAATCAAGTGGAGTTGGTGCATTGGTTGATATTAAAAAAATACCCATTCCAGAAGGAGTTAATATTAATCAATGGCTTAAAGTATATCCTGGTATTGGGTATATTATAAGTACAAATCCAACTAATTCCAATAAATGTCTTCAATTATTTAATGAAGTAGGAATTACATCATCTGTTGTAGGTAGTATAACTAGCGATTTAAAACTCAAAATTAAAAATGATGAAGAAAAGGCTATAGTATTTAATTTTGAAGTTGATTGTATAACCGGAATTGTATAGATTTTTAATAGCTCATTCGGAACGAATGAGCGTGTGAGAAAACCAAAGGTTTTCGACAGCTCATTCGGAACGAATTAGCGTGTGAGAAAACCGAAGGTTTTCGACAGCTCATTCGGAACGAATTAGCGTTGGAGAAAACCGAAGGTTTTCGACAGCTCATTCGGAACGAATTAGCGTTTGCTCATGATTGAACGAACGAGCATTATTCGCATTATGCACTAAGAAAAATTTTTCGTAGCTCAATTAATAGTATTCTGAGCGTTAATATATATAGGAGTTACGCAGTTGATCTAGGTAGGGTGTACACAGGATGAGCCAAATAAGAGCGAATTGCATCTCGGATAATGCTCATCTTGGCCTCAAACCGCGATATTCCTGTGCGCAGGCGATATACCTCCAAACGCAGGTAAGCGCGAATGGCCAGGCCGATATGGTTCCGTTGTGGCTTCTCCCGGCGATGCTGCGACCGCTCAATGCCAGTGAATTGTTTCAAGCCCTGATGATAGACTTCAA
>JAAXQB010000035.1 GCA_012329085.1 Methanosarcinales archaeon
ATGACTTTTCGAACATCTAAAATGAAGTATTTCTATCTAACGACCAACCATTGCAAGATCGCATCTGATCCGTTATAGTTCTTCTTGTGTCAAATCGCCCATATATTTGATTACACGGTGTCGATTCTTACCATTTTTTCTGTATGGTCCTAAGAGGTTGTAATAATTATGGCAATACTGCTTGAGGTGCCAATCAAATGTTATACTTTTTATATAGATCGTAATCTATTTGAAGTTTTTAATTAAAAAATAATATGAGTTAAATTTATTTTAATGAAATTATAATATAAATATCGGTCGTAATATTAGTAACATATATATAACAATATGGTGTGTAGGTAGGGAAAAAGCAGTCTAATGCAACTGATTTTTTCTACGGTACAGTTAAAATTGGCGATTAAGTGTGAAAAAGTCGAGTTTAAATACAAAATGTTGATTTTGTGTTTTTAAACAATTTAAAATCATACTATTTCATACATTTAATTTATATTATTAAATAAAAAAATAAATTATAATAATCTAAAAACAATATGAAAACTTTTTATATTATTAAGCATATCTAATTAGAAATAAATTAACAATAAAATAATGTTTATTTTATATTCATCATAAAAATCTATAGTGTCAATAAAGAAAAAAAAGAAAAGATTTAATATTATAAAATTTATAATAATAATTATAATAAACTTAAAATAAATTGAATAAAAAGGAAATATATAAATACTATAATATTAGATATATAATAATAAATGAAAAAATGCCTAATAAATATATACAATAAATTCAAATGACTTAACTTGACTTTGTCATATTACAAGATAAACCAGCCATGTGAGACTATATAATCTCAAACCGTTCAAGAAAGTAAACTCAATATTGGGTGATTTAATGGGTATCTAATTTGACAACGCAGAGTTAAATAAATAATAAAATTTATAAATTTACTATGATTGTTATATTCCATCTCAAAGATGTATTGACTTAATTGATACAATACAAAATATCTATCACCTTACTAAATAAAAAAAAGATTAAAATATGATGCAAAAAACAGAAAAAAATAAAATATTGTATGAATCATTTGATTTAAGAGAAGATTTTGTATTTGTACAAAATAGAGATTTAATTATTACAGATATAAATGAAGCTGCAGAAAATCTTAAAAAAATAGTAGGGGATATTATTGGAAAAAATTGTTGCACTCTTTTCTCTGAAGTGAATGAAAAACAAAAAGAAACCCCCGCAATGATTGCATTAAAAACTAAAAGACCCGCAATTAAAAATATAGACTTTAGTAACATTGGTTTGGGCATTTATTT
Organism: Methanosarcinales archaeon; assembly: GCA_012329085.1. Next base: position 1,320 of record JAAXQB010000035.1, read on the forward strand.
ATTTAAATCAATACCAACTCATAACAAATTCAAAGAAATTATAAAAATTATAACAATAGTAAGAGATATCACCAAAGAATTGCAAATGAAAAAAGAAAGAGAAAAAGTTTTAAAAGAACTTGAATTTAAAAATAAAGAACTTAAAGATTTTACACATACTATTTCACATGATTTTAAGTCACCCCTTATTACGATAGAAGGATTTGCAAACATGTTAAAAGAAAATTTAGTTGAAAAAAGTACAAATGGTACAAAAGATAATATAAAATATCTAAATTTTATTTCTAGTTCTGCAGATAAAATGAGGCATATGATAGATGAGACACTTGAATTGTCTATGATGGGCAAATTTGTAAGCCCTCCAAAAAATATACCATATAAGAATATTGTGCAAGAAGCTATAGATTTTATGAAGGGGGAAATTGTAAAAAATGATGTAGAGATTTCTCTAAATAATAATTTACCAATCGTTTGTGTTGATAAAATTAGGGTAAGAGAAATATTAACAAATTTAATAGGAAATAGTATTAAATATTCCAAAAAAAATGAAAAACCAATGATTGAAATAGGGCATGAAATGAATGCCAAATCTAATGGATATGCAGTATTTTATATAAAAGATAATGGAATTGGAATTTCAAATAAAAATCAAAAGCATGTGTTTGAATTGTTTTATCGAATAAATAACGATAATGCTGGATCTGGTGCTGGTATGGCAATAGTACAAAAAATTGTTGAGTCTCATGGGGGAAAAGTATGGATTGAATCTGAAATAGACAAAGGAACTACAATATTTTATACATTGCCAATTACAGATAATGAAAAAATTGCAAGTTATTGCAACAATCTTGATTTTAAAAATAGTTAGATTTTAAATCTAATACATAAAAATTTTAAAATATATGTGTTTGATTAATATATACTCGATTTGTTGCATAAATATAGTAGAATATATCACTTTAATTTAAAGGAAGAAAATTTAATTACTGAGGTGCCAAAAAAATACAGATTTTGGGTAAAAAGCTTGGATTGAATATATTACTTAAAAAGCAAAGTTAAGGTTTATAAATTAATTCTTTTTATAAATCCTTTTTTTGCCCATTTATTAACTCTAACAAATCTGTTTTTATTATTTTGAATCTGTGGCTAATTTTTTACCCATGTTATAGCATTTTTCCATTTCATCTTTATTTGGAACAAAATCAACTTCATATAAATCCATAACTTCAAATCCACATTTTGTTATTTCTTCAGCAAAAACTTCTATTCCTCCTCCTTTTCCACCTTTTGAACCAAATACAATAGATTTTCTTTTTAATCCAGTTCTATTAAATCGTAATCCTCTCATATAAAATATTAAATCTCCTATGGATGGATATGGCATTTCGTTTATTGTAGGGGCTCCGAATAATACTACTTTACTATCTAATATACTTTTTACAATTTCACTTCGTTCATCACTATGCAAAGTGTACATTTCCACTTCAAATCCTCCACTCATAAGTCCTTCTGCAAAAGAATGAGCCATTTTTTGTGTTGAACCGTGCATTGTATCATATACGATTGTAGCTTTGTCTTTACATACACCGGTTGCAAAATTTTGATATGCTCCAATTACTTTCATAGGGTCAGTCCATATTTGCCCATGCGATGGTGCAATCATTGTTATTTTTTCTAATAATCCTAACTCAATTACTTGTTTGAATTTTTTCAATACTAATTTTGATAATGGGGTGATGAGATTTGCATAGAATTTTTGATTGGCATCCATTAATACATTTTCTGGAATTTCATAATCATATCTTTGCGTATAGCACAAATGTTGTCCAAATGCATCATTTGAGAATAATATTCCCTCTTCTCCATATAGTGTAAACATACTATCTGGCCAATGTAATAATGGAGCTTCAAGGAATGTTAATGTTTTTCCACCAAGATCTATACTTTCTAATGATTTAACTATTTTAAATGGTGCATCTTTTAATGATGGATAATGATTTATCAATCCTTTAACTGCTATTTCTGTACAATAAATTGGTGATTCTGGAAATTTTTTATAAATTTTTGACAATACACCGCTGTGGTCTTTTTCTATATGATTTTGAACAACCACATCAATTTTAAATTCCCTTCCTTCTTTTTTAAAAGCGTCTTTTATTCTTCCATGCATTTGAGTTGAAGTTCCCGGATATGAATTATCTATTAATGCTACTTTTTCATTTCCAAATACTAAGTATGCATTATATGTTGTTCCTTTTAATGTATATCCGTGATACGCTCTAATGTCCCAGTCAATTACGCCTACCCAATAGACTCCTTCTTTTATTTTAAAAGCATCTGCATTCATTTTATTTACCTTTTATTTATTTTTTATTTATTTTTTTACATAGTATGCAATTTATGATATGACATGTATTTTACATTATATTTAAATAGTATGTAGAAAATATAATTTAATCAATTTATTAAAAGCATCTTTTTGATACTGTTTAACATTTTAATTGCATACCTTGCTCCTTTTTCCAATCAAATTATTTCATTGATTTACTTATGTTTTAAATGTTATACTTGACTTTCAAAGATGTGGTAAAAAACACTATCGACTAACTCGATTGATGTATGACCTACTAAAACATAAACCCTATTGCTATCAATTATCTTAAATTAACATATATTTCTCCAAATTCAATAAAGAAAATAATTGAGCTTGTTTTACATCCATTTCTTCAAATATCATTTCAACTTTATTGCCTATTTTAGATTTTACAAGAGCAATACGA
>JAAXQB010000084.1 GCA_012329085.1 Methanosarcinales archaeon
ACCAAGTGCACGTTCCGCGTCTTCGTTGCAGTTGGTTTGCAGTGGGTTGAGGTGTTCGGGACAGTTGTCACAGGCATTCCCCACCCCGTCATTCGGCGCGAGGTCGTCGTCTGGGTTCTCTATGTCCTCTTGGTCTGGGTTGGCCACGAAGGGGCAGTTGTCGCAAACGTCGCCGATTCCGTCGCCATCGGAGTCCATCTGAAGGGCACCGTTCGGCCGGAACTGGCAGGTGTCACAGGCGTCGCCCACGCCGTCCATGTCGGCATCCTGCTGACAGGGGTCGAAAACCTGAGGGCACACATCAATGGCATCGGGAATTCCGTCCCCGTCAAAGTCCGTTTCTGGGGTCACAGCTGGGTCGCTTCCGAAACCACTCGGGCTGCCGGTGTTACCGCGGCGGCTGGCACCGGTCTTG
>JAAXQB010000023.1 GCA_012329085.1 Methanosarcinales archaeon
ATACGCCCATTCGTTCTGAATGAGCTTTCCGAATGTGCTTTCCGAATGTATTATTAAAAAATTAAAAATATATTTTTACCATTGATGATAAAATATACGAATCATGCAGAAATAAAATTTAATGTTTTAAAAAAATATGGAATTGATTATTCAAAATCCCAAATTGAAAATGTATTACAAAATCCAGAAAAAGTAGAAGATTCGAGAAAAAATCGAAAAATAGCTCAAAAACAAGTAAATTCAACACATCTTATAAGAGTGGTGTATGAAGAAAATGGAGACGATATTATAATCATTACATTTTACCCTGCAAGGAGGAAACGATATGAAACTACATTATAGCCAAAAAGAAGATATATTGATGTATGAGGTTGGGGATGGAAAGATTGATTATGCCGAAGAAATGGGATCAATAATCGTTCATTTTAACAAACAAGGAAAACCTCTTCTTATTGAGATATTAAATGCAAGTGAATTCATAACACAAGCAACAAAGTTTTTAATGAAATCCATAGATGGAGGAAAAGTGGAAATTACTGCATAATATATTTTTATCTTTTATACAATATAAATTATTGTAGCATTTTCATTCTAAATTTATCAAGTATAAATTTAATTTTAGAATTTTATACATTCAAATCTAATTATAATTGTTCACAAAAAAGGGGATAACTATATGTTTAATTTTTTTATTTTTAATCTTTTAACTCATCTCGTATAATACTTATCAATTCTATAGCTTTTGTTCTCACTTTTTTATTTTCATCTTTACTTAATTTATCTAATATTTTGAGTGCAAAGGTTTTATCAATTTTTGTTCTTGCTTTTAAAATTAATTCTATTGCTTTTATTTTATTCAACTCGTGTAATTCTGAAAAATTTTTGATTGGATTATGTAAATGCTTTTATAAATTATCAAGTAAGTTTTTCACATTCTCGGGAAATTTATCGAAATTACCTGCTACAACATTTGCAACATACCTTGTAGCCTCATCAATTTCAGTGAGTTTAAGCAACAAATTTCTCATATCCTCAGGAAGCTTATCGAAATTATCTATTACAGCCTTTATAACAACCCATAAAGCCTCATCATTTTTAGTGAGTTTAAGCAACAAATTTCTCACATCCTCGGGAAGCTTATCGAAATTATCTGTTACAGCCCATACAACATCCCATGCAGCCCATCATTTTCAGCGAGTTTAAGCAACAAATTTCTCACATCCTCAGGAAATTTATCAAAATTATCTGCTACAGCCTTTGTAATAGCCCTTGCAGTCTCATCATTTTCAGCGAGTTTAAACAACAACAAATTTCTCATATCCTTAGGAAGCTTATTGAAATTGTATGTTACAGCCAATGCAACATCCCCTGCAGTCTCATCATTTTCAACAAGTTTAAACAACAAATTTCCCACATCCTCGGGAAGCTTATCGAAATTATCTGTTATAGTTCGTGCAACAACCCATGCAGCCTCATCATTTTCAGCGAGTTTAAGTAGTAATTTACTAAAAACCTTTTCATTTATCTTTGAAAAAAATTCATCTTTATTAACAAGAATATACTTCAATGCTTCAGAATAAGAAGGGTGAGAAAAACTTATATATTTGCCAATCTCAATTTTATCATCTTTAAACCAATTCACTATCCGATCAAATTCCCAAGCATTATTTTGTATATTTGGCACTAATTTTTCATATTCTTCTTTAATGAAATCTTTTTCAAAAAGACTTGAAATAAATAAAAACGACAAAAATAATATCTTATCATCAGTCATACTTTTAATTTCTTTTGCAAAACTCTGTGCAGTTTCTTCTGATTTTTCTTTTATTTTTTCTTTTAATTCATTTTCTGCAATTATATTTTTGGTAGCTATGATAAAAGCTTTAATACTTAAAAGAGTGGGTAAATTTTTTTCATCTTTTAAAAATTCTACAATAATTTTCTTTAATTTTTCATTTTTAAACCATTCACAATTTTCTGCCTCAGCCCATTTAAGTAGAATTTTCCTTCTTTTTTCAAAGTCATAAGAAGGTTTTTTTATATTTAATTTTTTTTCAAATTCTTTAAGATCTTTTGCAGAAATTTTTTCTTTCTCAAATTCCTTAAAAACTTCCTCTCTTGATGTTATTATAACATATGCATTATTAACATTTTTAACACAATCTATTATTGTTCCAATCTCTCTTTCTAAACTTTCCCTTCTTTCATATTTTATTTTTCCAAAAGGATCTTCATAATAAATAATACGGTAAGGTTTTAATTCATTTATGATATTTTCTAATTTTTCCCTAACTGTTTTTCTGTCGTCTTTTTCATCCCCTTTAATCCATATAGGTTCATAGCCTTTATAATAATATTTCCACATAAGCCTTGCAGAAGTATATGTTTTTCCATATTCTTGACTACCAGTAATAAACACAATTCTATCTTTTTTAAGTGCCTTTTTTATCTCATTATATTCTAATGGCGGAACATACAAATCATCAATCCTACAATACAACTTACTTCCTTTATATCCAATTCTTCTTTAAAAATTCAAAAACCTTACATCTTTGCCAGATTTTCTTTAAATAAATAGAAAAAAAGATTTTACCATCAAATGAAATTTCCTTACAATATTTTTTATCTAATGGATCCAATTCTTTAAAAAATTCCTGTGTAAAAACTACAAAAGTTTTTTTTATTGATTTATCTTTATTCTCATTCTTATATGATTTAATAATATCATTTTTTAAAAAGTTTATTGTACTTTTTATAGATATAGGATCGATATCTATAATTTCATTAGTTTCCTGTGTCCCAACAGCTATTTCAAACGGAATATAATCATAATTTTTATGTGGAATTTCAATTCTTGTAAATTCCCCTATAATTTCAAATACCATTTGAATGTCATCAACTATTAATAAATAATCATCAAAACCTTTAATTTTATTTTTTTTATTGAATACTCGAATCCCTTCTTGTTTCATATTATCTATTTTACTTTTTAAAGGATTTAATAAACAATTTTGTCTAATCCATTCTTCGTAAAATCCTGATTTTCTTTCCATCTCTTCAGGCAAATTTTTAAATCCCAATATATCTAAATAAATAATATATTTTTTCATTTTCAATCGTTTCCTAATTAAAATACATTCTAACATTTTCAATAATAATTTGAATATCAAACTTAAATATATGCATCATCGATAAACAATTTAAATTTATTTCAAATATCGCATACATATGAAATTAAATTATAACTTATAGTATAATAAACTACTTATAAATCAAATAACAAAATTAACCCAACTTTTATATAAGTTGATACTAATATATAAT
>JAAXQB010000156.1 GCA_012329085.1 Methanosarcinales archaeon
CTAGAAAAAATAGCCCAAAAGCACAATGGTTCGCTTTTTTCTAGTAAATTTATGGCTTAATCAAAGTAATTAACGGCAAATAGCCAAATCGTTGTGTGGCATACAAGAAAAGACCAAGTACAATACAAATCGACAGGAAAAATTAGAATATGAGAAATAAAATAAAAGAATGGAAAAATAACAAGATAGAAAAAGCCCTCCCTTCGCATTTTTTTAAATTTCTCTGCCAACCCACATTTGGCACATTTGCAAAGTCGCACGAGCCGACCCACAACCCAAACTTTGCAAAAGAGCCAAATCTTGCCAACGCACCGTTGACGAGCATCTTAGTAATGACAAATTGGAATAGCTATGATAGATAAGAAAAGTTTATCGGAACGAGATATATGTACAAAGTTTATAACTCCTGCAATAAAGAAAGCAGGTTGGGATACACTAACTCAACTACTTGAAGAAGTCTCTTTTACAGACGGAAAGATTTATGTAAGAGGAAAACTCACAATGAGAGGCACAAGAAAAAGAGCCGATTACATACTTTACTACAAACCTAATATTCCGATTGCAATTGTTGAAGCAAAAGACAATAAACATTCTGTAAGAGCAGGAATGCAGCAAGCTCTTGACTATGCTCAAATATTAGATATTCCTTTTGTTTTTAGTAGCAATGGAGACGGATTTTTATTTCACGACAAAACACAAACATCAGGAAATATTGAAACCGAATTAGACAACGATAGCTTTCCAAGTCCTGAGGAACTTTGGGCAAAATACAAACAATACAAAGGAATTAAAACACCCGAAGCAGAAAAAATAGTTGAACAAGATTACTATTTTGACGGAAGTGGGAGAACGCCAAGATATTACCAACAAATCGCAGTAAATCGAACAGTTGAAGCAATTGCCAAAGGACAAGACCGTATTATTTTGGTAATGGCAACTGGCACAGGAAAAACTTATACTGCTTTTCAAATTATTCACAGACTTTGGAAAAGTGGAAAAAAGAAAAGAATACTATTTCTTGCCGACCGTAACGCTTTAATTGACCAAACCCGAAGAGGCGATTTTAAACACTTTAAAGATAAAATGACGGTGATAAAACACCGTATGATTGACAAGAGTTATGAAGTTTATTTGGCATTGTACCAAGGTTTGACTGGTGCAGATGAACAAGCAGATGCTTACAAACAATTCTCGCCTGAATTTTTCGACTTAATAGTAATTGACGAGTGCCACAGAGGAAGTGCAAAAGAAGATAGTGCCTGGCGAGAAATTTTAACCTATTTCAAAAAAGCTACTCACATTGGTTTAACCGCAACTCCAAAGGAAACAGACAAGGTTTCAAATATTGAATATTTTGGTGAGCCTGTTTACACCTATTCCCTAAAACAAGGAATTGACGATGGTTTTTTGGCTCCTTACCGTGTTGTTCGTGTGAACTTAAATGTTGATGCCGAAGGTTGGCGACCCGAACAAGGCAAAAAAGACAAAGACGGAAACGAAGTTGAAGACCGCATTTACAACCGAAAAGATTTTGACCGAACATTGGTCATTGATGAAAGAACACAGGCAGTAGCAAGAAAGCTAACCGAATTTATGAATGGTTACGACCGTTTTGCTAAAACTATCGTTTTCTGTTCTGATATTGACCACGCTGAAAGAATGAGAACTGCTCTATCGAATTTGAATAGTGATTTAGTGGCAAAAAATCACAAATACATTATGCAAATTACTGGTGATAATGACGAGGGGAAACGAGAATTAGACAATTTTATTAATCCCGAAGAACGCTATCCTGTAATTGCCACTACTTCCGAATTGATGACAACTGGTGTTGATGCTCAAACTTGCAAAATAATTGTTTTGGATAGTGAGATTAAATCAATGACAAAATTTAAACAAATTGTTGGTAGAGGAACAAGAATAAATGAAGAATTTGGCAAGCTGTATTTTACAATTCTCGATTTTAGAAATGTAACCGATTTGTTTGCAGACCCTGAATTTGATGGCGACCCAATCCGAGTAAAACCAGTTTCGGAAGATACCGATTTAAGCACAATTGTTGATGAAGAAGAAAACGACACTTCTCCAATTATTGATGATATTTCGGGAGAAGAAATTGAAATTGAACCTGAAATCCGCTACCCCGAACCTCAATCGCCAACGGAAAACATAAGCGAACCACGACAAAAAGTTTATGTAAACGGTGTTGATGTTTCTATTTTAATAAGTCGTGAAATGTATTTTGACAATGACGGAAAACCTATCACTACAAGTTTAAAAGACCACACCAAAGAATTGATAAAAGGACAATTTGCTTCGCTTGACGATTTTATAAATAAATGGAACAGTACAGATAAAAAAGAAACAATAATAAAAGAATTAGAAGAACAAGGCGTTTTGGTTGATGCTTTGCGTGATGCAGTAAACCGTGAGGTAGATTTATTTGATTTAATTTGCCACGTTGCTTTTGAACAACCGCCACTCACAAGAAAAGAGCGAGCAAATAATGTAAAAAAACGAGATTATTTCACAAAATATGGTGAGCAAGCTCGTAAGGTTTTAGAAAGTTTACTTAATAAATACGCAGACGAAGGAATTACCAATATAGAGAGTATGAATATTCTAAAAGTAAAACCGCTAACCGATTTTGGCTCTCCAATTGAAATCATTAAACAATTCGGTAGCAAAGCAAAATATTTGGAAGCAGTAAAAGAATTAGAAACTGAATTATACAAGGTAGGATAAATGGCAAATTTAAAAGGAATATTAGATAGTATCCGCAAAATAATGTGGACAGACACAGGACTAAACGGAGATGCTCAACGAATTGAGCAATTGGGTTGGATGTTGTTTTTCAAAATCTTTTCCGATAAGGACAAGGAGCTTGAAATATTAAGCGATGATTATATAAGCCCAATACCCGAAGAATTACATTGGGACGCTTGGGCTGGCAATGACGAAGGCATTACAGGCGATGAACTGCAAGACTTTGTTGATAATAAACTGTTTAAGCAATTAAAAGACTTAGTTATTCCTCCGACAAATGATGTACAAACAAAACGAGCTTTAATTATCCGTGAAGTTTTTGAAGGCAACAACAACTATATGAAAAGCGGAACAAATATCCGCAAGGTGCTGAATAAACTCAACGAAATTGATTTTAACACCACCAAAGACAAACACGCTTTTGGCGAGTTGTACGAAACCATTTTAAAAGAACTGCAATCGGCAGGTAAATCGGGCGAGTTTTACACGCCAAGAGCCATAACCGAGTTTATTACCGAAATGATAAACCCACAATTGGGCGAAAAAATTCTTGACCCTGCTTGTGGAACGGGTGGTTATTTAACCGCTGCCATTGAACATCTTAAAAAACAAGCCAATAGCGTTGAAGAACGGCAAAGCATTGCCAAAAATATAATTGGTTGGGAGTACAAACCTTTGCCTTATCTGTTGGCAACTACCAATTTAATATTGCACGATATGGAAGTGCCAAACATTACTTTCCGTGATAGTTTAGACCAGCCATTGAGCAGTTACACCGAGAAAAACCGTGTAAACGCAATTTTGGCAAATCCGCCTTTTGGTGGCATTGTTGCCAATAATAACGAAAAGAATTTTCCGCAAAATTTCAGAACAAAAGAGAGTGCCGACCTCTTTTTAATTTTAATGATACACCTCTTAAAACAAGGCGGTAGAGCAGGAATTGTTTTGCCCGATGGCTCTCTTACAGGCGATGGCGTAAAACAGCGAGTAAGAGAAAAACTATTAAACGATTGCAATTTGCACACAATTATTCGTTTGCCAAACTCAGTTTTTCAACCTTATGCCACCGTAGCCACCAATTTGTTGTTTTTTACCAAAGGAGAGCCAACAAAAGAAATTTGGTATTACGAACACCGCTTGCCCGAAGGACAAAAAGCATACAGCAAAACCCGACCAATAAAAGTAAAAGAGTTTGAGCCAATAAAAAAATGGTGGAACAACCGAAAAGAGAGCGATATTTCTTGGAAAGTAAGCATTGACGAAATAAAAAAACGCAATTACGACCTCGATATTAAAAACCCCACCAAGCAGGAAGAAGAGATAATTTACAGCTCTACCGAACTGATGCAAATGCTTGAAACTTCTTTTGCCGAAAGCAATAATTTGTTGAATAAATTAAAAGAGGCGGTGAAATGAGTTGGAAAGTAGTAAAACTTGGTGATTTGATTGAGCCTTTTTCTGTAAAAGCAAAAGACTATAAAGGTGTAAATGTCTCAAAATTAGATTTTTTTGGAGTTAGTAATACAGAAGGTATTACAATGTCAAAATATGCAGCAGAAGATAAGGCAAACGAATATAAAATAATGGAAAAAGGCTGTTTTGCTTATAATCCATATCGTGTTAATGTAGGTTCAATAGCAATGCTGAATAACGATATTATTGGTTTGATTAGTCCTGCATATGTAGTCTTTAAAGTGAAAGAAAATACAATTATTCCAGAATTACTTTTAAAGTTTTTAAAATCATCAGAAGGAATAAGACAAATAAAATTACACGCAAGAGGAACAGTTAGACAGGCTTTACGATTTTCAGATTTGTGTCAAATAAAAATTTCCCTACCCGATTATGATGAACAAAAAGAATTTTACGCAAAAATATCAAACACAGAAATAGAGAGTTCTATTTTATCAACCCACCTCACCCACCAACTCGACTTAGTAAAAAAACTCCGCCAGTCCTTTTTGCGAGAAGCAATGCAAGGCAAATTGGTAGAGCAAAACCCAAACGATGAACCTGCAACAAAACTCCTTGCCAAAATAAAAGCCGAAAAAGAGCAGTTGATTAAGGATAAGAAATTGAAAAGAGGTAAAGCATCAAGTCAATCAGTTTCATTAATAGATGATGTTGAAATTCCTACAACTTGGATTTGGTGTCGGTTGGGGGAGATGGTAAATGTTAAATCAGGAAAAAGAATACACGCATCAGATTACCGAAAAGAAGGTATCCCCTTTTTAAGGTCAGGCGAAATTGGAACATTGGGCAGAGGTGAAGAAATAAGAAATCAACTTTTTATTAGCAAGGAAAAATATTTTGATATAAAGGATAAATTTGGTGTCCCAAAGCAAGGAGATATTTTAATTGCTTGTATTGGAGGTTCTATTGGAAACACTTGGGTGGTAGATAATAGACAGTTTTATTATAAAGATGGCAACTTAGTTTTAATAGAAGCAATACCTCAAATAGATACCACATTTTTATTGAGTTATCTTAAAAGTCCATTTTTTTGGAAAAACACAATTCTAAATGCTACTGACTCATCATATAATGCTCTTACAATAGTGAAATTAAATGACGCGGAATTTCCCCTTCCTCCACTCTCCGAGCAAAAACGCATAGTAGCCAAATTAGACGAGTTAATGGCCTATTGCGATAGTTTGGAAGAGAGCATAAAAAACAGCCAAAAACAAAACGAAATGCTTTTGGGGCAGGTTTTGCGGGAGGCTTTGGAGCCAAAAGAAATAACAGTAAAAGAAGAAGTACTATGAAATACGATATTACATTAAATTTTCTACCGCTCAATATTTCGGCATTTGAATTTGCAATTTTTCGCAAACTTGCACTTACCGAAGAAAAACTGTGGAGTGAGAGCATTAGAAAATTTTGGATAGATGATGAACAATATTGGGTTTCGTTTACAGAGTTTGAGCAAGCAGAACAAGTAAAGGTTAATTCAGAAAACCTTCCTTTGGGTTTGGTAAATCGCTATTTGAATTTTCTTTTATCCAACAAAATCAAGCAAGAAAACATCAAAACCATTGATAAAAAAAGTAAATTCAAATCTAATCGCATTTTTGCTCATTTAGAAACTATTAAATCTGCTGACGGTACTATTATTGGAGATAAAACCGTTTGGATAGAACCTTATTTTTTAAAATCAACTAATCAATTCGGCTTTTTACTGGATTATAAATTTCTACAAAACAAAGATTATCCGTTTAATCGTGAAGTTCAAAAATACTCTTTGAGTTTAGATGCAAGTTACGGGCAAAACAAAAATTTTCATATTGATAAACACGAAATCATATTATCGTTTATCCAGAGGTTTATTACTCCTTTACAAATACTCAATCAGGAGTTATCAATCTTAAAAAAGCTTCAACAAATTGAAAGTAATACATTAAAGCCTAAAATTTATATTTTTAAGGGTAACAAAACAGCCAATTCTCAATTTAACGGAGTTATGCAACACGGCCCTATTGAGGCAGTACCAAATGAACCGTTCTATTTTTATGTGTATAAAGAGGCACACAAGAGTTTTGCACAAGATTTGGTAAAAGCCTTAAACGGTTCTTTTTTCACCTTTAAAGGTTTAGATAAATTACACCTATCCAAGCAAAGTAAAGGGAATACAAAAGGTATTACTCTGAACGATTTTTCTCTTCAAGAAATAAATAGAGTATTAGAAGAAGTAAAAACCAGTGAGCAAAATAACCCGATTATCATTTCGGTTACTCCTGAACAAGAAGAAGATTTTTATTACCAGTTAAAGCACCAATGTTTACAAGAAAACATTCCTGTACAAACAGTACATACAGAAACCATTAGAAATCCTAACACCTTAAAATGGTCAGTTAGTAATATTGCTATTCAAATTTTTTCAAAACTTGGAGGTGTACCTTGGATTGTTGAGCCAAGTCACAAAAATTGTTTAATTGTCGGTATTGGTCAGGCACACAAATACGATAGAGAAAAAAAGAGATATGAACGCTTCTTTTCGTATTCGGTACTCATTGACTCATCAGGAAAATTTATCTCCATTAAGCAATTAGCAGACGAAACTGATAAAGCAAAATTTATTGAAAGCATTACTAAAAGCATCTCTGAAATCATACAGGAAAATGAGAGTTACAAAAAAATAATCTTCCATATTCCTCAGAAATTAAACAAAACCGAAATAAAAACCATTGAAAATATTTTAGCCAAATCAAGGGAAGATATAGAACTTTCTATCATTAAAATAAATGACAAATCAGATTTTATTGGTTTTAATTCCGAGAAAAACTCATTGGTTCCTTATGAAAGTTCTTATGTTCAGATTAGTGATAGGGAATATTTAATTTGGACAGAAGGACTAAATTTCCACAATTCAAAAGCTATTAAAAGATACGGAAACCCATTACATATTGCTTTTCATTACAGTAATCAAAAAGACAGTTTCAAAAATCATAAAGCATATTTACAGGATATATTAAATCTTTCGGGTGCAAATTATCGTGGGTTTAATGCAAAAGCATTGCCTGTATCATCATTTTATCCAAAACTGATTGCTGATTTCAGTAAGCATTTTAAGGAGTTAAATTTAAATCTTATCACAAAGGATACTGAAAAGCCTTGGTTTTTATAAAAAGAGATAATTATGAATTTTAGAGATAACGACATAATTTTTTTATTGGGTGCTGGTGCCAGTGCAGATGCAGGTATTCCTGTTTCAAGTCAAATGGTTTCAGATATAGAAACCTCAATTAACAATAGTGAATGGAAGAAGTACAAAGACCTATATTATTTAATTAAAAGCGGTATTCAATATTCAGCAGGTTTATCAGGCAAAACCATCAATTTCAATATTGAAATATTATTGTTTGTATTAGAGGAATTAATACAAAAAGAGAACCACTTACTTTATCCTTTTATCGGCTCTTGGAATGTTAAATTTAATGAGGTAATTAAAGATAATTTTGATTTAATAGAAGATTTCCAAACTGAAATTAAACAAAAGTTGCAAAGGTGGGTAACTCCAAGAGATTACAGGAAAGCAGATTATTTTAAAAATTATAAGCGTTTGAAAGATGAGCTAACTTTTCCACTTAGAATTTTCACATTAAATTATGACCGTTGCATAGAAGAAAATAGTAGTAGAAGAGGATTTGAGTTTTCAATAGAAAGAGGGTTTGAGGAAGAAGAGACAAACCGCTTATGGAATTACAAACGATTTGATGAGGTAACACCTGATACTGAACCTGATATTTATTTATACAAGCTACACGGTTCTATTGATTGGGAAAGAGACGAGGAAACCAAGGTTGTTAGTTGCATTGATGGAACACCGTCAAAACCGGATTTGATTTTCGGAACACAAAACAAACTTCAATTTGCAGACCCTTATTTATATCTTTTTTCAGCTTTTAGATTTCATACTTTGAAAGCCAAATTAATTATTTGTGTTGGATATAGTTTTTCAGATGAACACATTAACGGACTAATTACCCAAGCATTGAAGCAAGATGAAAGTTCTAAAATATTAGTAATTAAATATAGCAATCGTGAAAAAGATGATATTAAGGAAGTGTTAAAAGTTGATGAAAATCAGATTGAAGTTTGGCAATCATCAGCAAAAGAATTCTTTGAAAATGAATTAACAACTGAAAAATTAACAAACCTTTTTCCGAAAGAAAATGAAGATGATGATGTTCTATAATAGCCAACACACACTTGTAAGCACATTTGCAGGTCGCACAATGCCACCACACGACCAAAACCTGCAAAAGAGCTTCCAAGTCCCTACGCACGGAGAAAGAGAGAAATTTAAAAAAATGCCCCACGCACAAGTGGAAAAAATGAGAGAATTTGAATAGAAAACGAACGGTGAAAGAAAGTACGACCACACAACAAAGGCTATACGTAATTTGGGTATTCTGCTGATATTAAAGTTTGTAGCACTAAATAAAATTTGTGGTAAATTGAAAATTAATCGTTTCAAAATCCCAAACTACGCATAGCCCCGACCGTTGTAAGTAATGCAGAAAAACCCAGAAACCGAGTGAAAAAGACAATATTTGAAATTACCAAAATGGACTGTCCTTCAG
>JAAXQB010000258.1 GCA_012329085.1 Methanosarcinales archaeon
TCAAGATTTATTGATTGGTTACATGACAACAGAAGTGGACACATATGTTTTTGATGAAAATGTTATTTTTATAGAAAATCACGATCTTGTGGAAGGTGTGCTAACGCGTAATGGCTGAATATCAAATAAACTGTGTCCACTTTAAACTTGCATATAAATAGAAAAATGAGTTATTAAACATTATAAATAATTTTGAAAATCCCAATCAATATAACAACATTTAAATACACAATATCTATATATAGTATAATATAACATTATTCAAAAAAAGAATCAATAAAACAGATAATAAAAAAGATTGGAGTAAAGTAATAAAATGAAAGTAATAATTCTTTGTGGGGGGCTTGGTACTCGTCTTAGAGAGGAAACAGAATTTCGCCCCAAACCAATGGTAAATATAGGCAATCGTCCGATTCTCTGGCACATTATGAAGATTTATGCTCACTATGGTCACAAGGATTTTATTCTAAATTTGGGTTACAAGGGTGAAATGATAAAAGAATATTTTTATCACTATGAATTGATGAACAATGATGTAACTCTTGAGCTTGGACATCCGGAAAAGTTATGCATCCACCAATCTCATGAAGAAAATGATTGGCGTGTTACATTAGCAGATACAGGCGAAAAAGCACTCAAAGGAGCACGTCTGAAAAAAGTAGAAAAATATATAACAGATGATGAATTTATGATGAC
The DNA here is from genome assembly GCA_012329085.1 of Methanosarcinales archaeon. Next base: position 697 of record JAAXQB010000258.1, read on the forward strand.
CTATGGGGATGGAGTGGCTGATATTGATATCAATGCCCTTCTATCATTTCATCGCAATCATGGGAAATTAGTAACCGTAACAGGCGTGCATCTTGATTCTCGTTTTGGTGAGTTAAAGACCAATGGCGATTGTGTTGAAAATTTTAATGAAAAACCTGATGATAGATCTGGGCTTATTAGTGGGGGATTCTTTGTTTTTAATAAAAGTATATTTGATTATCTCTCTACTAATGATGATTGTGATTTAGAAATTGGACCTTTGGAAAAAATTGCGCGTGAAAAACAATTGATGGTTTATAAGCATACTGGAGATTGGGCATGTATGGATACATTAAGAGATATGGATTATTTGAATATGTTATGGAATGAAAATAAAGCATTTTGGAAAATATGGAAATGAACACCATTTTTAATAACATTTATAAAGGAAAAACCATATTAGTTACAGGGGATACTGGATTTAAGGGTTCATGGCTTGCAATATGGTTATTGAATCTTGGTGCAAATGTTATTGGTTATGCACTTGAACCAAACACCAAAAATGATAATTATATAATATGTGATTTGGGTAATAAAATCACTCATATCAATGGAGATATTAGAGATTATCAAACATTATTAAATGTATTTTCAAAATATAAACCTGAAATCGTATTTCATCTCGCTGCTCAAACTTTAGTTTTGGATTCATATAAAGATCCATATAATACATATAGTACCAATATAATGGGTACAGTAAATTTATTTGAGGCTGTTAGACATACACCATCTGTAAAAGTGGCAATTAATGTAACAAGCGATAAATGTTATGAAAATCGTGAATGGGTTTATGGTTATCGCGAAGTAGATCCAATGGGTGGTAAAGATCCATATAGTGCCTCGAAAGGAGCATCTGAAATAATCACTTCTTCGTATATGCGTTCTTTTTTCAATCAAGAAGATGCCGCAAATATTGCATCTGTGAGAGCAGGGAATGTGATTGGTGGAGGGGATTGGACAGATAATCGAATTTTCCCTGATTGTATGCGAGCATTATTAAATAATAAACCAATTGTTATCAGGAATCCTGAGGCTGTTCGTCCTTGGCAGCATGTATTAGAACCTTTAAGTGGCTATTTGACTATTGGCTCACTTTTATATACAGATGGACAAAAATATTCTAGTGCTTGGAATTTTGGACCTTTATCAAAAAATTTAGTTTCAGTAAAACAACTTGTTAAAGAAGCTATTAAACAGTGGGGTAGCGGCAATTATATTATTGAAGATGGGCTTGATAATAATAAGGAAGCAAATATCTTACACCTTGATGTCTCAAAAGCAGTTAATAAGTTAGATTGGCACCCAGTTTTAAATTTTAAGCAGACAATTGAGTTCTCGATAGATGGATACAAAATCAATGGTTTAACAAAGAAAGAAATTTTAAATCAAAGGATTTGTCAAATTGATAAATATATTGAATTGAGGTATGAAATTTATGGATAAATGTAGAGCATGCGATAATGAATTAAGTAAACCTTTTTTGTCACTCGGAAATTCCCCTCTTTCTAATAATTTCCTTTCAAATGATGATTTGAATCGAATGGAACCTTATTATCCTTTAGATGTATGTGTATGCGAAAAATGTTTTTTGGTACAATTAGAAGAATTTGAAACTGCAAAAAATATTTTTTCATCTGACTATGTTTATTTTTCTTCATATTCAGAAAGTTGGCTACAGCATTGTAAAAATTATACTCAAATGATGATTGAACGATTTGAGTTAAATAATGATTCTTTTGTAGTTGAAATTGCAAGCAATGATGGATATTTATTACAATATTTTAAGCAAGTTGGAATACCTATTTTGGGAGTGGAACCCTCGGCAAATACTGCGGAGGAGGCAAAAAAAGCAAGCATTCCTACAGATGTTGCTTTTTTTGATACATTATACGCTAACAAGATGAAAGATACAAGTAATTTGGCTGATTTGATTATTGGCAATAATGTTCTGGCACATAATCCAAATTTAAATGATTTTGTGGAAGGGTTAAAGATTGCCTTGAAGCCAGATGGTGTTATTACAATGGAATTCCCTCATTTACTCAAACTTATGGATGAGAATCAATTTGATACCATATATCATGAACATTTTTCATATTTTTCTTTTTATGCGGTGCAAAAATTATTTATGTCACATGAGCTTGTGCTTTTTGATGTTGAAGAAATTCCCACTCATGGAGGGTCATTGCGTATCTATGGCAAGCATAAAAACGACAAATCAAAAAAAGTAACGAATCGTGTGGGAGACTTATTAGAGAAAGAGAAATCCCATGGTTTATTGGATTTAAAAACATATTACGGTTTTGGGAAAAAAGTGGAAGTAACAAAAAGAAAATTGCTTCAGTTTTTAATTCAAGCGAAGAATGATGGAAAAAAAATAGTTGGATATGGAGCGCCTGCCAAGGGCAATACACTTCTCAATTATTGCGGGATACGAAATGATTTTCTTGATTATACAGTAGATTGTAGCCCACATAAGCAAAATAAATATCTTCCCGGAACTCATATTCTTATCAAGCATCCGGATAAGATTAAGGAAGATAAACCTGATTATGTATTAATCCTTCCCTGGAATATTAAAGATGAAATTATGGAACAGTTAAGTTTTATTCGCGAATGGGGTGGAAAGTTTGTTATTCCAGTCCCTGAGCCAACGGTGGTGTGACAATGATTTTTAAAGAAATAAAATTAAAAGGGGCTTATATTATTGAATTAGAACCGTTAGAAGACGAGCGGGGCTTTTTCGTCCGCAATTTCTGTCAGAAGGAGTTTAAAGAACATGGTTTGAATTTTCCTATTGTTCAGTGTAATATATCTTATAACAAAAAGAAGGGAACATTACGAGGCATGCACTATCAGGTAGCTCCTTATGAAGAGGCAAAACTGGTCAGTTGTATAAGTGGAGCAATATATGATGTAATTATAGACTTGCGACCAGATTCTCCTACTTATTGTAAGTGGTTTGCAGTAGAACTCACCGCTCACCGCTCACCGCTTACTGCTGCCTACAAAATGCTTTATGTTCCTGAAGGCTTTGCTCATGGCTTTCAGACCTTGGAGGACAACACAGTGGTTTTTTATCAGATGTCTGAATTTTATCATCCAGAGTGTGCCCGAGGTGTAAGGTGGAATGACCCGGCGTTTGGGATTGAATGGCCAACAAAACAATTAGTTATTTCATCTAAGGATCAATTACATAAAGATTTCAAGAAATATAATAAGGGAAGTTAGTGGGCAAACGATGAAAGAGATGAAGATTTTAATAATTGGGAAAACAGGACAGCTGGGAGGAGCATTAATAGAAGACGCAATTGCCGCAGGTCATGATGTTTTTGCCCCAGATAAACATGAATTGGATATTACAAATAAGCAATCATTTTTAACAGCAATGAAACAATTTTTACCTGATGTTGTCATCAATACGGCGGCATATCATAATGTCCCACTATGTGAAACAAATCCAACGAGAGCATTCCAAACAAATTGTATAGCAGTTAAAGAAATGGCAGAAATCTCAAGTGACTTTAATGCATGGTTTATTTCTTTCAGCACCGATTATGTATTTGACGGCAAGAAAAGAGCACCTTATACAGAGTCGGATACCCCTAAACCGCTCCAGATGTATGGATTGTCTAAACTGGCTGGAGAATATGCAGCCTTATCATATCAAAATTCTATTATAATTAGGACTTGTGGATTATATGGGCTTCAGGGTGCAACTTCTAAAGGAGGTAATTTTGTTGATAATAGAATTAAAGATGCAGAAAAAAATACCTATCTGGAAGTTGGTAATAATCAAACAGTCAGTCCCACTTATACAGGAGATTTAAGCAAAGCCATTTTACAATTAATTGAGCAACCATCAAAAGAGTCTGGCATATATCATTTGGTGAATCAAGGCTATTGTACATGGTATGAGTTTACTAAAGAGATATATAGGATAATGAATATTGGTATCGAATTAGTGCCTGTTAATCGTAAGGGTAAGACCGATAATATGAGGCGACCGCTATTCTCAGCTTTGAAGAATGAAAATGCTGCAAAGATTGGTATAGATTTACCCAATTGGAAAGACGGACTTATTAAATATTTAAATATTAAATATTTAAATAACAGCCTATAAGAAGTGAGACTATGGATCAATTAGAAAACAAATCATGTCCATCTTGTTTGAACCAAGGTCATTTAGAAATATTCCATCAACTACGAAATACGCCTATTCATCAAAATCAAATATATGATACTTTAGATGATGCAGTTAATTGTAAAAGGGGAGATATCTTTTTAACATTTTGTCACAATTGTGGAATGGTTTTTAATTCACAATTTGAATCTAGGTTTTTGGAGTATGGCGAACAATATAATAACAAACAATCAGCTTCCGAATATTTCAGAATATATTTGAATGAAACTGTAGACTTGCTGGTGCACAAGTATGGAATTTTTAATAAAAACATTCTTGATGTAGGTTGTGGAAATGGGGAGTTTTTAGAACTACTTTCTATGAAATCGCATTCGATAGGCACTGGTTTTGATCCATCTTATATAGGTCCAAATCATACATCAAATGCCCGGTTTGTTTCGGATTATTTATCTGAAAAATACGCCCCTATAAAAGCTGATGTTTTCATTTTAAGACATGTTCTTGAACATGTAGATAATCCCAATCAATTTTTGTCTACTATTATACAATATCTTGATGTTGGCACTGATTGTAAAATTATAATTGAAGTGCCAGATTTCAATTGGATTGCAAATCATGGAATATATTGGGATGTATTTTACGAGCATGTTAACTACTTTTCAAAGCACTCATTAAGAAACCTACTTGAATCTATTGGTTTAGATGTTATAGATATTTTTAATCAGTTTGGGGGGCAATATATGATAGCTATTGCTTCTTTTCATCCAGACAGAATCAACAAAAAAGAAGTAAAAATTACATATACGGTAAACGAATCCATAATTAATCAATTCAAAAGAAATATCGAATTTAAAAATAAAGAAATTGAACATATCTTTAATCAGATTGGGGAAGAATCCTTGTTTACTATTTGGGGAGCTGCAGCAAAAGGAATTACATTTCTCAATTGCTTGAATAAAGACATCCAACATCGGATACCATTTGTAATCGATATGAATGAAACTAAACAAGGTAAATATTGTGCTGGAACAGGGCATAAAATTATGCCACCTACGATTTTGAAACATGAGGAGGGGGGCATTAAAGATATTATTATCATGAATCCAAATTATCTTCATGAAATATCGGCATACTTATCTATTTATGATAGAAAATTTAATTTATTTACAATATAAATTACCAACGGAGATACAATGAAACTAATTATAGATGATATACAAAAAACATTGACCATTGAGATGGATGATACTATGAGAACAATCTCCCTCTACTCAAAAGAAGCATTTGAACTGATATCCAATCAATGGCTCAAGGTGGGATGGAATGAAAAATATGTTTACACTTTTAGTTGGATGGGGCGTCCAGTTATTCAATTGCCAGAGGATATGATTCGAATCCAAGAAATAATCTATCGAATTAAACCTGATGTGATTATCGAAACTGGTGTAGCGCATGGAGGTTCACTTATTTATTATGCAAGTTTATTCAAAGCTATGGAAAAAGGTCGAGTGATTGGTATAGACATAGAAATCAGGTCACATAATCGCACAGCGATTGAAAAGCATGAATTGGCGTCGTACATAACTCTAATAGAAGGTGATTCTACAGATGAAAAAATTGTCGACCAAGTTAAAGCGCTTGTAAAACCTGATGAAACTGTGTTAGTAATCCTTGATTCAAATCATACAAAACAACATGTATTAAGAGA
>JAAXQB010000032.1 GCA_012329085.1 Methanosarcinales archaeon
CTTTAACAGACCTATTTTTAGATTATGTGTATTTTGAGCGAATGAGTGCTAAGTATATAAACGAAAATTTATCAGTTTTTTATAACTCATTCGGAAAGCTCATTCGGAAAGCTCATTCGGAAAGCTCATTCGGAACGAATGAGCGTATGAGAAAATCTTTGATTTTTGAACGAATGAGCGTATGAGAAAATCTCTGATTTTCGAACGAATGAGCGTTTGCTCGTGATTGAACGCTCTGAACGTTAGTATATAAATTATACAGTTATATACTTAAAAAATTTCCAATTTCTACACACACTTTCCTTTAAAAAACATGTATTTATAAATATTTATAAATTATATATAATTAAAAATCAGGTGAAAATATAGGTGGCATATCTACTATTTTATACCATATGTAAAGATTTTAATAAATTATATATGATTGTAATCTGTATATAACTTTTATCTATAAATACGAAGTCGTAAAATATTATTGAAATTTAATTAAATCGTAAAATTTTATATTAAATGGAACTAAACCATTATAAATGTTTCTAATTTTTAGTTGTTTTAAAATTTGATTTGTTATTTATTTAATTTACTATTTTTTTAATAGCTCATTCAGAATGAATGGGCGTTTGCTCATTCAGAATGAATGGGCGTTTAAAAAAGAAAAGAAGTAAATGTTTAAAATTATTATTCTTTAAAATTGCCCTTTAAAACCTCTATTCCTCTATCAAGTGCCTCTTGCATCTTTGAAATATCAGTGCCACCACCTCGTGCCATATCTGCACGACCGCCACCGCCACCACTTACAATTAAAGACATATTTTTTGCAATTTCACCTGCATTTATACCTTTCTTTACAACATCCTTAGATGCTGCAACTATTATTTTCACACCATCGCACTCACTTATAAAAATTACAACCCTTCCATTTTCTTTTATAAATCCACCTGCAATTTTTGTAAGCTCATCATAATCTGTAAGCTTTGGCATTTCTTCTGTAATGACAGAAATTCCATTAATATCAATTGCATTCTCAATCATACTTTTTTGCTTTACTTGTGCAAGCATATCTTTCAATCGTACATTTTCTTTTTTGAATTGTTTCCATTCTTCAAAAAATCGATTAACTGAGGATGGAAGTTGATTATTAGATACATTAAGCACAGATGCCGACTCACTCAAATACTGCACAAGCTCTTGACATTTCAAAACTGCTGCATCACCTGCTGCATAAGTAATTCGTTCAACACCATCTTGAATCCTTTCACTCTTTAATATTTTAATTGGTCCAACACAACCCGTACTCACACAATGAGTACCTGCACATGCTTCAATATCCTTACCAACTTTAAGAACACGAATCTTTTTACTAGATGGCACACCACCTTGATACAAAACAAACCCATATTTCTTTTCTGCTTCACTCCGCTCCATTATTTCAATTGTATTTCTTCTATTTTCCATTACAACTTGATTTGCAATCAATTCTATTTCATTTAATTCATCTTGTGTGATTCGCTTATAATGGGATAAATCAATATGTGCACTATGGGTATATTTTTGAGCACCTGTTTGCCATATATGATCTCCTAATACTTTTTTTGCAGAATTGTTTATTATATGTGTTGCTGTATGGTGTCTTGTATGTGCAATTCTTCGAATTTTATCCACTTTTCCAATAATAATGTCGCCTTTTTTGATATATAATTTGTCTATGGTGCCTTTAATTTTATGCAATACAACATCATCTATTATTTCTACACCAATAACTTCCAATACAATATCACCAATTATAATTGTTCCAAAATCAGCAGGCTGTCCACCCCCTTCTGGATAAAAAAGTGTAGAGTCAAGTATAACTTTATCATCAAACACATCTAAAACAACAGCTTCAAAATTTAATCTTTCAAGTTCTTCATAAAACATTAATTTTGTTGCAGGGAGTTTTGATATTTTATCTTTATATGGTATTTCTTTAATTTTCTTTTTCTCAGCTTTCCCATGCCGATCTGCAACAAGAGAATGGAAATTATCTGGAAGTTCGACTTCAACTTCATATTCTTTTGCTACAGATTTTGATATTTCAGGTGGAATTCCATGTGAATCATATAATTCAATTAACTTATTTAAAGGAATTTTTTCATTTTGCTTTTTATATTCCTTTGCAAAATCTCGTACCATTCTTTTACCGCGTTTTAATGTTGCATTAAACTTTTGCTCTTCATGGTATAGAATATCATCAATTACTTCAAATTTGTCTTTAAATTCTGGATATTCTGGCAAATTTTTAATATGCATTTCAACAATTTCAGATATTGGAATTTTAACATTTAAATCCTGCATCAATTTATGAGTTCTTCTATATAATAATCGTGCAAGATACCCTGATTTCACATTAGAAGGAATAATGCCATCCCCAATCATAAAAGTAAGACATCTCGTAAAATCTGCAATTGCATAAACGGATTCTACCGGTTCCATTATAGAAGTTAATTTTTCAACAGTTGTACCAATATTATTTGCAATTTTTTTCCTTATTGCATACACATTTGCTTTTTCACTAATATCTAATACACCTGAAAGCCGTGCATTTTGTGCTAAAATGCTTGCATATTCGGGGTCATCCAATTTATGATCTATGCCTGCAAACTCTGTCAATTTATTAATAATTGAAGGAAATATAGCATCATATATTGTTGGAGATCCTTTGGACGCACATACAAATCTTTCAAGACCATAACCTGTATCTACAATATAATTATCCATCTTAGAATAAGTTTCATTGTTGATGGCTATACTTCCGCTCTCATCTTCTTTTAAGTCCATAAATACAAGTGTTGCAACTTCAAGTCCTGCAATCATAACTTCAAGACATGGACCTGCATTCCCCCCTCCAGCCCAAGGACTTTCCTTGTATGTCACAGCATTTAAATCTGCACCAAGTGAATCTAAAAGTTCATCACATAATTCAACAGTTCTATCTTTCCAATAAATCTCGGAATCTTTATTATTAAATGCATGATGTGCCATCATTTCAAAAGTAGTAAGATGCCTACCACTTTTTCCAACAGCATCAATGTCCACAAGCCTAATACATGGCTGAGAAATTACCAAAGGATTTGCAGGTGGTGGCACTTCCCCTGATGTCACGAATGGTTGAAAATCTGCAATTGATGCAATCGTAAGATATATGTCATCCCTCCATCTTGCAACAACTGGGTATCTGTCTATTCGTGTATGTCCTCTCTCTTCAAAAAAATTAAGATAATGTTCTCTCATTTCAGAGAGTTCGTATTTTTTTTTAAAAACTGGATTGTCTATAAATGTATATGTGTCGCAAGGCATGTCCCCACAAGTCAATCTATTTTGATTGCGAGTCCAAAAAAAGCCACCACACTTTGAACATTTAAGTCTTACAAAATCATTATTTGTAAAAAAATCAAGTTGATATTCATTTTTAAGCATATTTAATCATTATATTTTCATTTTTATTATCATAAGGAAAAATCTTAATATTAAGTCTGATTGTTTAAATTTAAGATATTATTTTCAACTTCATTTTTGGTATATTCTTTAATCAATTCTCTAATGTCCCAAAGTAGTTTTTTATTCACTTTAAATAATTTAGATAGGAGATTCATTATTCCTATATTAAATAAATCTACGCCATACAAAGAATGTGCAAGTTCATTTAGATTGTTGTCTGTAAACTTGGTAAATGCTTTTTTAATTATTAAGCTATTAGCAATTTCACGACCTATTGTTAATCTCCATCTTTTTTCATATTCTTCTAGTGCATTTACTGAAACATCTTGTTTTTTAATTGCATTTATTGCAACTTCGCCTGCGATTAGTCCTGCATCCATTGCATTTATTATGCCACCGCCTGTAATTGGATCTGATTGTCTTGCTGCATCACCTACAAGCATCAGTCCATTTGCAATTGTTCTTTTAATTGGACCACTTACAGGAACTCCGCCTATTACGATTTCTATTATTTTACCATTTGGGAGTTGCTGTTTCATAAATTCATTAAGATAATCAATAGCTCGCTTTTCACCAGATTTACTGCCTAATATCCCAACTCCTACATTTGCCAATCCATCTCCTTTTGGAAATATCCATACATACCCATTTGGTGCAGATTTATTTCCCACATAGAATTTACAAATATTTTGATCTATGTCAATCCCACTTACTAAATATTGCACACATGTTTCAATTTCAGATGGTTTTATTGCAGTATTAATGCCTGCCCATCTACCTACTTTTGATTCAACTCCATCTGCACCAATTACTATTTTTGAACGAACTTCGAATTCATTTCCAAAGTGCATAATTTTTACGCCGCAAACCGTGTCATTTTCGATTATAAGGTCTGTTGCTCTTGCCTTTACTCTAACTTCTGCACCAATAATCGCAGCATCATGAACAAGTGCTCTATCAAATATCTTACGATCAAGTACAAATCCTACTTCATTGCCACCATCATTTTCTTTCATTTCTACTTTTGTGCCATCTGGAGAATATATATCCATTCCTTTAATGTATGCACATATCCATCTTGGATTTGGTTGAATGTGTTTTTCTAAAGTATCTTTTCCAACAGCTTCCGCACATCGAACAGGATCTCCTATTTCTTGCCTTTTTTCAATAAGAAGCACACTTAAGTTCGCATTAGCAATTGTTTTTGCAGTAATAGAACCTCCCGGACCTGCACCCACAATAATCACATCATAATATTCTTTAATTTGCATATATCAATTGCTCCAACAGGGCATATTTTGGCACATAATCCACATTCTGTACAAGTTTCGTCTATTTCTATCCATGTTTCAATAAGTTCTATGGAACTTATTGGACATATCCCTACACATGCACCACAGTATCCGCATTTATACCGATTTACTTTAATAGTCATTTATTTTTTAATAACTCGTTTGGAACAAACGAGTGTTTGCTCGTGATTGAACATTCTGAGCGTTAGTATATGGTAAGAAATTAAAAATTTCTTTAACTCATTCAGAATGAATGAGTGTTTAGTATATAACTTTACAAGTTATATACAATTAAAAAATGTTGCATACACCTTATTTTTTATAGCATCATCAAAATATGCATAATATTATTAAGCTTAAGTTGAAGAAAATTTTAACAACTCTATTTACAACGGAATATAATTTCATCCATTTATAAAATTAGAATTTACAAATTTTGAAGTTATATTTACAAAATTATATGCTTAATACTTATTTTTTTAATAACTCGTTTGGAACGAACGAGCGTTAGTATATAATTATAAAATATATTTCCTCAATAGAGGAATGCTTTAAAAAATTACAAAATTTTTATTATCTATATTTTTAATTTATGAAGTCGTGAAACTGCATCTTCAATTCGTTCAACTGATTGCGTAAGTGCAAATCGAATATATCCTTCCCCATGTATTCCAAAACCAACACCCGGAGTTGCAACAATTCCAGATTCTTCAAGGAGTAACTTTGAAAAATCCATTGAATTGTATTTATCAGGAACTTCTGCCCAAATATAAAAAGTAGCTTTTGGAGCATTGACATTAATCTCAATATCATTCAATCCTTTAATTAAAACATCTCGTCTTTTAGAATAAATAATATTAGCATCTGAAACGCATTGCTGAGATTCGGAAAGTGCTGTAATTCCTGCCCTTTGTATTGCATCGAATGCACCTGAATCTATATTTGATTTTACTTTTCCAAACCCTTGTATGATTTTTTCATTTCCAACTGCCATTGCAATACGCCATCCAGTCATATTATATGTTTTTGAAAGTGAAAACAATTCAATTCCAATATCCATTGCACCTTCGACACTTAAAAAGCTTGGTGCCTTGTAATCGCCATACACCATTTCAGAATATGCATTATCATGCACTATAATTATATTATGCTCGTGTGCAAAATTCACGACTTCTTTAAAAAATTCAAGTGTTGCTGTTGCAGAAGTGGGATTATTTGGATAGTTTAAAAACATAAGTTTTGCTTTCGCACGAACTTCGTTTGGTATAGCATCTAAATCTGGCAAAAAATCATTTTCTTTTAATAGTGGCATAATGTGGGGGATTCCACCTGCAAATTTTGTTGCAATTTCATATACAGGATACCCTGGATTTGGAATTAGTGCTACATCTCCTGGATTTATAAATGCAAGAGGTATGTGTGCAACTCCTTCTTTTGCACCAATAAGAGTTAGTGTTTCGCTTACGGGATTAACTTCAAATCCTTTAGTTTTTTTACACCAATCACTTACAGCCTCTCTATATTCAAGCATTCCTGTGTATGAGGGGTATCTATGCGTAGCAGGATCTTTTACCGCTTGTATCATTGATTGTATTATGTGATTAGGTGTTGGCAAATCTGGATCTCCAACTCCAAGATCAATCACATCAGTTCCTTTTGCTACCATTCTTGCTTTTGCTTCATCTATTGTTGCAAATAAATATGGAGGTAATGAATTAATTCTATCTGAATACATTATATGTTCCTATAATTTTAATAGCTCATTCTCGAAGAGAATGAGCGTATGAAATAACCGAAGATTTTAGTTAGCTTGTTTAGAAACAAACGAGCTTTATTTATGTAATTTATAAATACATTTTTTTCAAAGAAAAATATGTAATAAAAAAATTTTCAATTTTTGTGTTTGTATATAACTTGTAAAGTTGTATATAAATATAACATTTAGTTTTTAACTTTTAGTTCTAATCTCACACCCAATTCCAACAAGCAATTGCTCTACTTTTTCAACTACTTTTTCAATATCTTGTTCATCAATAATATTTAAACGGTATGTAATACTTATTTTTTCATTTAAACAATACTTATCTTTAATTTTTACAAATTCTAATCGTTCATCTAAGGATATTATGTTTAATATAACCTGTGCATCTGCACCATTTGGAATCCATACAGAAATATCTCGTATTTTATGAGTTAAATGATTAATTTTCCAAGCTCTTAATTCATTATTAGATAACAATCTAACATTTTCCATTTTAAAACTTATACTTTTATTATTTTTAGAAATAATTATTTGCTTAGAATTTACTTGTTCAAGTTTTCCAATATGTGTTATTTTTGAATGTACATGATATAACCCAATCTCTTTTCCTATTAAATTAATGAGTGTATCAATTTTATTTTGTTTTAAATTTATAAGCTCATCTGATCGTCTTTGTGAGCCAGAAGTATCTCCAAAGTGCTGTGAAGCTGAACGCATCTTTTTTATAAAAGAATTCATGTCTTGCTGTGTTACTATTTCAGACAATTCTTTACACTCTGCAATAAAGGACTCATGCACGATTTTAATATTTGGATTTTCCATTTGAATACTTGCATATAAATATGGATTTTGTCCTAAAATTCTTCCTACGAAATCAATTAATATGTCATACACAGGACTCATAAATCGTTTTGATTCTGATATGTTAAAATCAAGTCGTTTAAATGTTGTTCCTATTGCAATATATGCAAAATGAGTAAGTCCTTGAATTATAGATGTAAATTCATCATGTAATGCGGCATCCATGATTTCAATATGTGCACCTTCTTTTTCAAAAATAGAATTTATAATTGGAAACCACTCATTGCATCTATCTGTTGGAGCTAATATAACAATTTGCCCTTCCATACTTGGAATTGAATGACCAAACATTGGGTGAGTTCCAATAACTTCAACTCCCATTGGTGCAAATTTAAGCATTGTTTGAATTGGTTTTACTTTAAGAGAAGTAAAGTCCATCAAAAGACTTCCTTTTTTCATTTTTGGAGCACATTCTTTAATTGTGGATTCTGTTTTATCTATTGGAACTGAGATTATCACAATGTCACTTTTTTTAATTGCAAAATCAAGGTCTTCTGCAAATTCAACCCCCATTTTTTCTGCAATATCTCGTCTGCCACTTTTTCCCCATATTAATACAGAAAACTCATGTTTTTTAAATATTGGGATAAAAAATTGTCCCATTTTCCCTGTGCCACCGATAATCAATATTTGTTTTTTCAAAGAATTACCTCCATCACTATAACATTTATATAATTAATGCTACGCAATAAACTATTGCATTTTAATAAAATTCATATTTTACATTCTTAACAAAAATAGCAAAACGAGTGTATAAATTTTATAGATTTTTATCTGTACATACATTATAACTTCGTGTTTATTTTTTGTATGTGTTTAGCTACTAAGCATACTCTTCATCATTTGAAGGCTATTGTGCCCTTGTTGCATCCATGTTGCAAACACAGTCATAAGTCGTTCATGGATCATTGTACCTTTCTTATTTCGCATGCGTTCCCACTATCTAACGCTTAAACAACATGTTCACGAAGTGCCCTTTCAGCTCTATTATTGGTGGATTCTACACCTATATGAGTGATAAATGTGAACCAATAATCGAATTCATTTTTAATTTTTCCGATAAAACTTTTCACTTTTTCATTAACATATTCTTTTTTAAACCATTGCTTAAGCGTTTC
>JAAXQB010000300.1 GCA_012329085.1 Methanosarcinales archaeon
TTGGTTGATAGAATTTATTAAAATGGGATAAAGTTGACAAAAAAAGTAATGGAAGTTTATGAGAATAATATCAAAAGATCAAAAATTTTACCGCGGTGGGATGTTACTATTATGCCTACTTTTTGGTAAATTATATTATGGGAGTTACCTAATTGTACATAATTTGTAAAATTATATACGAGAATAAAATTTTAATGAATTGTTTGAACAAACGAGCATTATTTCGATGCCTTATTTTAGCAACCATTCTTTTTTAAAATGAGTATTGTATGATTCTATTTTCACATTATTTAATATAACATTATTTATTTTTATAATTTTTTAAAATCTTTTTATGGCAAATACATAGCGAATATGTATTAAAATTGAAATGGAAATTATGTATTGGTAAGAAAAAATATAATGTAATAAATTATTATGCAAATATCACAAATCATATATTTGTAATTATTTTACCTTCTCAAAAAAAATAGTTGAAACAATTTACATGATTTTAGGACTCATTAGTTAATATAAATTATTTTTATTTTTTGCTAAAAATTTCATAATATTTCATTTATCACAGATTCTTTTATATTAAATTGATACTTATGTAAACCATTAAGATTAAAAATACAAGAATGTCAATCATTTTTCCCATAAAAATTATTAAACATACATCAAAATGATTTTATACCACTCGATGTTTCAATGATGCACATTTATCTTTTAAAACTACTATATTTTTATAGTAGGATATTATGATATAAATGATATAAATTGAAAAAATAATAATAATAATAATATTTTTTTTTATTAAAATATTTTATTTAAATACATTCAGTATAAATATGCTTCTGAGAAAATATTTATTTTTTATTTAATATATAATATTAGTTAATAAATACGAGATAACAACCATTCGTTCGAATAACTCATTCTGAAAGAATGAGTGTTTACGCTCGTTTGTTCCAAAAGAGCTATTAAAAATTAAAAATCATATTAATATAAACCATCACCCAATATTAACATTTATGAATTTCATACACTCCATTGAACTTAATGTATTAAAAAAAATCAGACCAACAAAAGAAGAACGACAAAAGCTATTTGAAATTGCAAATTATTTGATAAAAAAAATACATAATGCGGCATATAAATATGAGATAGATTCAATCCAAGCAAAAGTGGTAGGTTCGGCTGCAAGAGATACATTTATATCTGGAAATCACGATCTTGATTTATTTATCACATTTCCAAAAGAAACGACTCGTGAAAATCTTGAAACGCATGGGTTACTCATAGCAAAAGAAGTTTCAAAAGAAGGGTATGATATTGAAGAGAGATATGCAGAGCATCCATACCTTCATATGAAATACAAAGAATATAACATAGACCTTGTACCATGTTTTAGAGTTGAAAGTCCCGCAAATATCCAATCTGCTGTCGATAGGACTCCATTCCATAATCAATTTGTGAAAGAACATATTAAAAAAAAGCAATGTGAAGTATTATTGCTTAAACAATTCATGGATGCGTGTGGTGTGCGAGGTTCCGAACTTAGAAAAGCCGCTTTTTCAGGATACCTTATAGAACTTTTAATCATTTATTATGGGTCTTTTTCCTTGTGTATTCATGCAGCAGATACATGGAAACCAAATTTATTAATTGATTTAAAGAACCATGGAACTCAAAAATTTAAAACTCCTTTAATTGTAATCGACCCAACAGATCCTGCAAGAAATGTTGCCGCCGCTCTTTCCATTGATAAATTTTGCACATTTATAGATTATTCCAGAGAATTTATAAAAAACCCATCCGAAAAATTCTTTTTTCCTGATGAAAAAAAACCAATAACAAATTCTGAAATAATTGAAAAGCAAAAAAATAAAGGAAGTTCAATAATTGCAATTGTATTTGAAAAACCTGATATAATTGATGATATTTTTTATCCACAATTATATAAAATGGAACAGTCAATTGTTAAACTTATTGAAAATCACGAATTTAAAATTTTTAAATCAGGCACTTGGGCAGAAGATGGAATTGCTGTAATTATAATTGATTTATTTTCTTCAACACTTCCAAATATAAAACACAACATCGGGCCTCCCATATGGGAAAAAGTTCACGCAGAACGATTTAAATCAAAATATCAAGTGCGTGATTGTTATTCATTATATATAAAAAATGGAAAATTTATTGCAGAAATTCCACGAGAATTTACAGATATAAGGCAATTAATTAAATCAAAAATATTTGAGTGTTCAATTGGAAGTTATATCTTACCATCTATAAAAAAAAATTTTAAAATTCTTAAAGATGATGGAATCTGTGAAATAAAACATCCTCTATTTCGCACATATCTCAAAGAGTGGCTTTAATCGATTTTCTATATTGTAATTGCTTTAAAAATATATTTGCAATAATTGTATCTCCAAGTCCCACTGTTGATATTGGATTTTCACAAAGAAAGGTGGGAACCATACATACCATCTGATTTTTATAAAATCCAAAAAATCCACTTTCATATTGAATTCCATTGATATTCCTCATTAAATTAATCATTTGATTTAATCCACTTTCACTTTTATATAGCTTGCATCCAATTTTATCATTATCAAGTGTACCTATTGCGGCAAATCTTGCAACAGATTTAATCCCATACTGTAACGCTTTAAGTTCAATAATCGGTTCTACATATTTATTATTTGCATCAAAAACTTTTGGTTTTCTCCAACGCACATTCGTTCCGAATGAACTGTCGAAAACCTTCGGTTTTCTCCAACGCACATTCGTTCCGAATGAACTGTCGAAAACCTTCGGTTTTCTCCAACGCACATTCGTTCCGAATGAACTGTCGAAAACCTTCGGTTTTCTCCAACGCACATTCGTTCCGAATGTGCTATCAAAAATAGAAATTACAAATTCTCGTGTATGAATGATTATTTTTTTAAGATTTGAAAAAGATTTACATTCAATAGCCGCATCAATTATACATTGTGCATCCATATTTAATATTTCATCATGATTTCTTTTAAAAAGTGCAGCAAGCTCAGATTCGTTCATTCCAATACTATCTACACTTTTTGATAGTTTTGAAAATATAAAAGAAATTTCATCAAACTCAGATTCGATAAAATGTCCCAATTCTACATGAATTAAAATATTTTTATTTTTTTGTTTAATTGATTTAACATATTCAATAAATTCTTTATATTTTTCTTTTGAAAGAACATGAAATCCTGAAAATATTGCACCATCGATTTCATTTATATTTGTGTCAATATATTTTTTAAAATCTGAATTTATTGAATAATTGGTATTTGTATTTGATGCTATAAATCTATTTTCACGCGGAATTGTGATTGTTTTATTTTTAAATGAAATTTTATCGTTTTTTTTAAAATCAAATATAAAATTAATTTCATATTCTTTACAATTATTTGATTTAGATGCATCAGAATTTATAATTATGTTATTTTTTTCTAACATAAGAGAAAAAGTTGTGTCTGATGAATTTTGAGCTTGTAAAATAACATTTGCACCTTTAAAAGATAGCACATTTGCCATAATTCCAGCATTTCCACCAATTCTTATTATGGATTTTTTTAAAAATGTATCTTTTAAAAATTGATAAACTGACTTGTTTTGAATTAATAACTCGGCTTGCATTCCATTTTGCATACAAAACGCAAGCCCATTGATGAAATCTGATATTGAATTAATTGATTTTGGCAGAAATTTTAACTTTTTTTGGGGGTATTTTGATAAAAGTTGTGATGCTTCTTTGCTATTAATGGTATATATTGCATCGATATTTATATTGAAACCGCATATAATTTTCATTTTTTAATTATATTTTACTCCGAAACATAGAAGTTGGTTATATATGGCTGAAA
>JAAXQB010000125.1 GCA_012329085.1 Methanosarcinales archaeon
ATCACAAAGACCACACTAAGAATAAAGAAATTTTAACAGATATTAACAAAGCAATAGATTCAAGTGTAGAATTACGAAATAAAAAAGATCTTATCGAACAATTTATTGAATCTCTTGATATATCTTCCGCAGTTGATAAAAATTGGATTGAATTTGTAAAGAAAAAGAAAATAGAAGAATTGGATAAAATTATCAAGAGTGAAAATCTCAATCATGATGAAACTTATAATTTTATAAAAAATGCTTTTAGAGATGGGTCTATTGCAGCAACAGGAACTACAATAACAAAAACTTTACCACCATTATCTCGTTTTTCTCAAGATGGTAAACGAACAAAAAAGCGAGAAAGTGTTATTGAAAAATTGACCAGATTTTTTGAAAGATTTTTTGATATATCAAGTAATAATTTATAATAAGGAGTTTTTTAAAATGAAATTCACTCACTGACTCCCCCATTTCATTTTTCAAAACGGAAAAAATCAAATTTATAAGAACTAAACGAAAGCCTATCTAATGAATAAAATTGAAAAATATTTTTAAAACTCACTTCGTGACACACTGCACTCTCGTTTCATTTCGCTACACTCGGAGCGTATATACAAAATCTCTGTTCTTCTTCTTAATTTTCATACACATGTTTTATTTTATAATTATTGTCAAATAACGCTCATTTATTCTGAATGTGCAAACGCTCATTTGTTCCAAATGAGCTGTCGAAAACCTTCGGTTTTCTCCAACACACATTCTTTTTAAGAATATGCTGTCGAAAACCTTCGATTTTCTCCAACGCTCATTCTCTTCGAGAATGAGCTATCAAAGATTTTTTTTAAACTCATTCTGAAAAGTTTGAGTGATTACACTCATTAATTTCGAACGAACTATAAAACTATAAAATCCATGCCAAAAATAAAAATAGGATTTATATCCACACTCGATAGTGATAATTATATATTTGAAAAAGTATATATCGATATTAAAAATCAAGGAATAGAATTTAAAATCTTAGATTCCAAATGCACAGAAAAAGAATTCAATCATTTTTTAGAATTCATTAAAGATGCAACCGTAGTATTTACAAGATTAATGGGTGGAAAAGATGCATTTAAATTCTTTGATAATTTAAAAAAATTTCTTTCTAAAAATAATATACCATTTATTCCACTTCCAACTTCAAGTGAAATACACCCAGATCTTATTGAAGCATCAACAGTTAAAAATGAAGTCCGATTAAAAGTTTTTAAATATCTTGGATATGAAGGATTTTCAAACTACAAAAACCTTCTTTTATATCTTGGGCAAGAATTCGGAGATTTGAATATTCCATATAATGAACCAGAATCAACACCATGGCAAGGGATTTATTATAAAAATACACATTTCAAAACACTTGATGAATATCTTACAAACCTTACAAAATTAGGATTTGATTTAAAAAAAAAGCCCATAATAGGAATACTTTTTTACAGAAGTTGGTTTATAGCAGATAATATAGAATATGTGGATGGTTTAATACAAGCAATCGAATCGAAAGGTGCGATACCTATTGCAGTATTTACAACACACATTAAAAATGAACTTGGAGCTATTGGAACAATAGAAACATTTAATCAGTATTTTAAGATTGATAAAGACACAACAATTCATGCTTTAATAAATACAATATCGTTTACACTTACAATGGGTGTAAAACCAAATCTTTTAGAAGGAGAGCCTGAATTTTTAAAAGAATTAAACATTCCAATATTACAAGGATTAGTGCTTACTGGTCAAATAGCAAAATATGAAGAATCACTTGCAGGAATAAATCCAATAGATATTGCAATTGGAATGGCATTGCCAGAATTTGATGGGGCTATTATCCACTTTCCAATAGCAGGAAAAAAGAAAATAAAAGATGGAATAATAGGAGTTTCAATAGTAAAATATAAATTAATAAGGGACAGAGGGGGGAAAATTGTAGATCTTGCAATTAAATATACAAATCTAAAATTAAAAAAAAATAAAGATAAAAAAATTGCAATTGTATTTCATAATTATCCTCCAAGAGCTGATAAAATAGCCACAGCATTTGGATTGGATAGCCCACAAAGTGTAATCAATCTTTTAAAAGAAATGAAAAATCGAGGATTTATCACAGATGATGCAATTTACCAAGATGGAACGCACCTTATAAAAGAATTGTTAAAATATCCTTCGTATGATAAAAGATATTTAACAGAAAATTCCATAAATAAAGCAAAAGGAAAAATCGATAAAAAATTATATGAAAAATGGTTTAACACTCTTTCAGAAAAAGTTAAAAATGAACTCATAAAGGATTGGGGGGAAATTCCAGGAGAAGTTATGAATTTTGATGGAAAACTTATAGTTCCCGGAATGATTAATGGAAATGTATTTATTACCATTCAACCAGTGCGAGGATTTAGTGAAGATCCATCTGCCATATACCATTCATCTGATATATCGCCACCGCATCATTATATTGCATTTTATAAATGGATTAAGGATGTATTTAAAGCAGATGCAATCATGCATATTGGAAAACATGGAACTCTTGAATGGCTACCTGGAAAATGTGCAGGACTTTCAAAAGATTGTTATCCTGATTGTATGATGGATCTTCCCAATATTTATCCATATATTGTAAATAATCCGGGAGAGGGAACCCAAGCAAAACGGCGAAGTTATGCAACTATTGTAAGCCATTTAATTCCTGCCATGACAATGTCTGAGATTTATGGAGTGTTAAGCACACTTGAAAAAGATATTGATGAGTATAATGATGCAGATTCTTTTAATAAAAAAGAATTGATAAAAAAAGAGATATTGATTAAGATAGCAGAGCTTAATATTGATGAAGATTTGATTGATGGAAATATTATTTCTTCTGATGATATGTCAAATAATTTTGAGTTTGTATTGAATAAAATTCATAATTATATTGAAGAATTGAAAAATCGACAAATAAATGATGGTTTGCATACAATGGGAGTTTCAATAAGCGGAGATAGACTTATTAATATGATATTTATGATTGTTAGATATCAATTTAGATTTTTGGAAGTTTTATCTAATGCGATGGGGCATGATTATGAAGCATTATGTGAAAATCAAGGTAAAAATCATAAGGCAATTGATAATATACATGAAACTGGATTAAATCTTATACGAGAGTTTATGGAATTTGATTTTAATGTGCAAAGAATAGATTCATTGAAATTGATGCCATTCGATATAGACCTAAAAGAGATATTAATAAAAATTTCAGAGATATATAATAATTTGATGTTGGTTGATGAAGAGATATTTAATTCTATTTCTGCACTTGAAGGAAATTATATTCCACCACGAATTGCAGGGGCACCTACAAAAGATGTGAATTGCATTCCAACTGGTAGAAATTTCTTTTCTTGCAATCCACAGGAAATTCCAACAAAGAGTGCATATGAAACTGGGGTAAAATTAGGAAAGGATTTGATTGATAAATATTTGAATGAGGAAGGAAAATATCCCGAATATCTTGGTGTTATTATATGGGGGTCGCCTACAATGAGAACCAAAGGCGATGATGTTGGAGAAATTTTATATTTACTTGGAACTAAACCGAAATGGAATTCTATGGGACGAGTTGTTGGTGTGGAAGTTATTCCAATTGAGGAATTGAATAGGCCGCGAATTGATGTGACACTTAGAATTAGTGGACTTTTTAGAGATACTTTTCCACAAGTTGTTGATGTTATTGATGATGCAATTCGTATGGTTGCAAGTTTAGATGAATCTGATGAAATGAATTTTGTAAAAAAACATTATATAAAGGAAGTTGAGGAAAAGATTAAGAATGGGATTGAAAAGGAAGTTGCAGAAGATACAAGCCTTTTTAGAATATTTAGTGCAAAGCCCGGAATATATGGGGCAGGTGTTGGAAAATTACTTGATGAGAAAAATTGGGAATCCCATGAAGATATGGCAAAGGTGTTTGTTGAGTGGGGAGGTTATGCGTATGGACGGGGCAAGTATGGAGTGGATGCAAAGAATGAATTTGTTAATCGATTGTCGAAATTGAACTTAACGGTTAAAAATGAAGATAGCCAGGAATGGGATATATTTGAAGGGGATGATTTTAATAGTTTTCATGGAGGGATGATTGCGACCGTTAAACATATTTCAGGTAAGCAGCCAAAAAGTTTTGTAGGGGATACTTCAAATCCAGAAAAAATAAAAACAAAACATTTAAAGGAAGAAGGGAAGCAGGTATTTAGAACGAAAATTTTAAATCCGAAATGGATTGAAGGAATGAAGCGACATGGATATAAAGGTGCAGGTGATTTTTCAAAGTATGTGGATCATATGTTTGGATGGGATGCAACTTCAAATATTATTGATGATTGGATGTATGATGAGATTGCTGAAAAATATGTATTTGATAAGGATATGAATGAATTTTTTAAGGAGAATAATTCTTATGCTTTGATGAATATTACAGAGAGGTTGATTGAAGCAATGGATAGGGGGATGTGGAAACCTTCTGATAAAGGGATGGA
>JAAXQB010000214.1 GCA_012329085.1 Methanosarcinales archaeon
AATAGAATGTGCGTTGACGAGCTTTACAAATTATATACAATTGAAAAATACCAAAAATTAAAATCATGTATTTCATTAATGTAATATAACAAGCATAATTTAAATCATAAATCAAAATGCCACCATTTGTACAACATATTTAATATAGTATAATAGGCCTATTTAATATGTAATAATTAGAATAGAATAAATTAAATGCAATAATAAAGAAACATAAAGAGGAATTAATCTGAGTAAATTTAATAATAAAAAAAATAAAAAAAATATGCCCACTCAAGAAGTTACACGAGTGCGTACACCAAACAAATATAAAAGAGAAGTTCTTGCAACAGTTGAATCATTACTTGGTGTAAATAGAGTTCGACTAAGATGCATGGATGGAGTGGTACGGATGGGAAGAATCCCAGGAGCCATGAAAAAAAGAATATGGATTAGAGAAGGCGATATTGTAATTGCAATACCATGGGATTTTCAGGATTCAAAAGCAGAAGTAGTTTGGAAATACAGACCAAATGAAGTAAGTTGGCTTGAAAGAAATAAATATTTATAAATAATACACCATCTCGTTAAGAATTATACTACGAGAAATTAGAAATTTCTCTCAGTATATAATTTATAAATTATATACTATTAAAAAATACATACAGTATATTATATTTTTTCAAAAAATATGCATGACAAAAAAATCCAATAAAGAGATTGATAAAAAAATATGCCGCATAGATTTTGAAATTGATAAACTACGCACAAAAAAAAAAGATTCTGACTATCTTAAGGTAGAAGAAAATGTATTTGATGTGGCAACTTTAAAGGCCCTCTATACATTATCAAATAAAGGATTTTTACATTCATTAGGCGGTTCAATCAGCACAGGAAAAGAAGCGAATTTATTTTACGGAATTGGAGAAGTAGAGGATGAACGGAGACCTATTGCAATAAAAATATATCGAATAACAACAAGTACATTTAACTCAATGGAGAAATATTTACTTGGTGATGCGCGATTTAAGAACATACGGCATAACAAAAAAGATATTATATTTGAATGGACTAAAAAAGAATATAGAAATTTACTTCGTGCAGAAAAAGCAGGCTTGCGCGTACCAAAGCCAATCACAACCGAACGAAATATTCTTATAATGAGTTTTATGGGAATAAATGAAGTTCCGCACCCATTATTAAAAGAAGTTAAATTTAATAATGCAAAAGCACAAGAAATATTTTACATAATAATTGATTATATGCGTAAACTTTACAAAGATGCAAATTTAGTGCATGGAGATTTAAGCGAATATAATATAATGATAGATATGCAAGACATAAGCCCAATTATTATAGATGTGGGGCAATCTGTACTTATTGAACACCCCAATGCGAATTATTTTTTGCAAAGAGATATAAAAAATATTTTAAATTTTTTTAAAAGATATAAAATCACAATGACAAATGATGAATTATATTCATTCATTACAGCAAATTAAAATTCAAATCGATAGTATTTGTAGTAGTATTTAAATTGTCATAATAATATTGCATACCAATTATTTTTTTATTGCATATAATTTGTAAAATTTATTTTACAAATTATATACTCAGAGAAAATTTTAATAGCTCATTCAAAATGAATGAGCGTTTGCTCATTCAGAATGAATGAGCGTTATCTCGTATTTTTTATAGCTCATTTGGAACAAATGAGCGTTTGCTCATTCTCTTCGAGAATGAGTATTAAACATATAATTTTATAAATTATATACAAAAATAAAATAAACATATTTTCGAAATACCAAGCATTCAAATAAAATACATTAAAATATTTAAAAGGATAAAAGATAATGACACATATAAAAATTCCACAAGATAGAATTGGTGCCATAATAGGTCCAAAAGGAAATATAAAAAAACTTATTGAAGAGAAATCTTGTGCAAAAATTGAAATAGATAGTAAAAACGGCACAGTAGAATTAAAATCAGAAAAAGATCCATTACTTTCAATGAGGGCACATGATGTAATTCGTGCAATAGCAAGAGGATTTAATCCAGAAAAAGCAATGGAACTTTTTGATGATGATCTTTTAATGCTTGATGTCATTGACATATCAAGATCTGCAAATACTCAAAAAGATTTAATGCGATTAAAGGGAAGAATTATTGGAAAAGGTGGAATAATGCGAGAAAATATCGAAAATACACTTAATACCAAAATATCAATTTATGGAAAAACCGTAAGTGCAATTGGGCACATAGAAGAAATTCAAATAGTAAGAACTGCAATCGACATGTTAATAAATGGTGCAGTTCATGGAAGTGTATATGATTTCCTTGAAAAGAAAAAAAGAAAACTAATGGAAGCAGAGCTTAGATTGTTTTAATAAATAATAACAATAACCCATCACACTACAATTACAATGAGAGGATATATAAATAAACCCAATTTCAAAATGCTTGGAATATTTGCATTTATACTTTTACCAATCTGTGTATTAGCATACCAAGAAAAAATAGCACTTGGGAATATAGATTCATTAAATCTTATTATTCTTGTGATATTTATGCTAATAACAAGTATTGTTGAAATTCCAATTCATAATATACGAACTAAAAAATCAAATTCACTTGAAAAAAATACATATTCAATAAAAAAAATGTATGGAGTGTCAATCTCAGAAGAAATGGAAAGGGGTAAAGGATTTGCATTTGATACAAAAATAACATTGAATCTTGGAGGATTTATAATACCATTGATAGTATCATTGTATCTTATAAGCACAAATCCCTACACTTCGATTATTGCACTTATGATAATTATGATTGTAGTTGTAAGTATTGCATCTAAAATGATAGACGGTGTTGGAATTGTTGTCCCACATTATATAGGGCTTGTATCAATTCCTTTTGCATTAATTATCGCACCACACAATGCTGCAATCATATCATTCATAGCAAACATTGGAGGGATATTGATTGGAACAGTTGCGGCATTAATATCATTTGATAAGGAAAAAAAGGGAAGTGCATATTTGAATCTTGGTGGAATTGGAATTTTTGAATCTACATATATCACTTTAATTATCGCATTAATACTATCTTATTTTACAATATAATTTACACCCATTTAGATTTTAATACATTTAATAAGTTGAAACTGCAAATGCTTTAATGCAAATGTTACAATTTATTAATACTTTTTTTTTAAATATTGACACCCATACGATTAATTTTAAATTTACTTATACTTATTTTAAAATAAATGCACCATTCTATAGTATATTTAAAAAAAATATATAGAAATATAGGTTTTTTCATAAATTATAAATACTATTGTGCATATAAATAATATTGTTGACTACACAAGACTATAATTAATTTATGTGTAGTTAGTATAAATAGAACTAGGAGACATGTTATGAACTACAAAAATATATATAAAAATAATCGTGGTCAAGTGGGTATAGGAACATTAATTATATTCATTGCTATGGTTTTAGTAGCAGCTATTGCAGCAGCAGTATTATTACAAACAGCAGGCGTATTACAACAAAGAGCACATGCAACAGGTATGGAAGCTACCGCCGAAGTGACTGGAGGATTGGCAATTATGGACATTGTAGGAGAAAGAGTTCCTGCTGATGCAAATCATTTTGATTGGGTTAATATAACAGTAAGAACAACTGCAGGTGCAGGTTCGATTGACTTGGGAGAGGCAGTTGTGACAATAGCAAATAGAACAGCGCGTGCAATGAATTTAAGACATAATGAGACCATATCCGGTGGCAATTTTACAATAACTGAAATTCGTGATGAAGACGAATCGTTTTCACTAGAATCCCCAGTTATAAATGCAGGAGATTTAGTCACAATTAACATAAGAGTTAGAACCGATAATGCTGTCCTGAATCCTGTATCTACAAATATTACTTTTGAAGAAAGAGAGCCATTCAAAATAGAAATTATTCCAGAATTTGGCAATACAGCATTCAGAGAAGGTACTACACCATTTTCATTTGGTGTGAATAAATTTATCGCTTTA
>JAAXQB010000201.1 GCA_012329085.1 Methanosarcinales archaeon
ATATTTTTAATTCCATCATGTGATTGTATTTTTTACTCTAATTTTATCGTCTTCCGCCTTTTGGACGGGTACCATCATGCGGCACAGGTGTTACATCTTCTATTCTTCCAATCCTTATACCTGCTCTTGCAAATGCTTTTATTGCAGCTTGTGCACCAGGTCCTGGAGATTGTTGTTTATTTCCGCCAGGGGCTCTAACTTTAAAGTGTATGCCTTCCACTCCTTTACTTTTTAATGTATCTGCAAGTTGAGATGCTATTTGCATAGCTGTGTATGGTGAACTCTCATCTCTTGCAGCTTTTACAACCATTCCACCAGACGATTTTGCAATTGTTTCTGCACCAGTTATATCAGTAATCGTAATAATGGTATTATTAAACGAAGATTTGATGTGTGCTACACCCCATATTTTTTCTGCCATTTTTATTTTCTCCTATATTCTATTAATCTTAACTTTTAAGTTGTTTGAATTCTTTCAAGGTGTGAATCATTTGAAAGTGCAGACACTTTATAAAATCCAATATTTGATTCGTCTTCTTTTGATATAATTACACTTGGTATCGTCACTTTTTTACCACTTATTGCAATATGCCCATGTGTAATAAATTGTCTTGCTTGCTTTAAAGTTTTTGCAAATCCTTTTTTATGTACCTGTGTTTGAAGCCTTCTATCTAAAATTATATCAGTTGAAAGTGCAAGAATATCATCAATATGCGATTCTTCTTTTAATATTGCATATCTTTTAAGTTTTGCAAGAATTTGATCTGCTTCAGTTTTTGTATGTCCAATAAGATTTGCTTCTGCTAGAATTCTTCTTGCATCAGATCTATATCTTCTAAGAATACTGTGTGCTTTCCATATTTCTTTTTTATTTCTCAAACCATATCTTTTTATTAATTCAACTTCATTTGCCAATCTTTCGGCTTGCCATGGATGCTTTGGTGCATCATATGTTTTTCGTGCTTTTCCTGGATATCCCATAAATGTTCTCCTTTATATCTTTATCTCTTTCTGCTTACTCCAATAGTAGATCCTTTTCTACCAGTGGATTTTGTTTTTTGTCCTCTTACTTTAAGACCTCTTTCGTGTCTTATTCCTCTGTATGCACGAATTTTCTTTAAAGTGTTAATATCTTCTCTGAGTGTAAGATAAATATCCTGCCCCAATAAATGTTTATCTGTACCTGTTGTTAAATCTTTTTGCCTATTTATCATCCAAGTTGGGAAATTTTCTTCAAATTTACCTATAATGGTATCAAGTTTTTTAACATCTTCATCAGGTAAAAATCCTATTATTGCAGTTGGATCAATCCCTGCACTTTCTGTAAGAATTCGAGAAGTTCGTTGCCCAATTCCACGAATTCCAGTTAATGCATATTGAACTTGATCCTTGCCTTTAAGATCAGTGTTCATTATACGAACTAAATGTTTTATTTCAGTATTTGTCATATGTATTTTTCCTATTACATATAATTTATAAAATTATATGTTTAAATAGATTTTTTTTAATGGTATAAGTTCCAATAGCTCATTCGGAACGAATGAGCGTTTGCTCATGATTGAAAGCTCATGATTGAATGATATGTGCGATATATATATATATAAATCTTTGATAACTTGTTCAGAATGAACAAGCGTTTACACATTCGGAAAGCTCATTCGAAACGAATAAGTTTAAGAAAATCTTTGATAGCTTGTTCAGAATGAACAAGCGTTTGCTCATTTGTAACAAATGAGTGTTATTCGAATGAATGGGCGTTATTCGTTCTGATATGCGTTATCTCGTTTATCGTATTTAATTTAAATTATTTAACTTATTGCTTTAAAATATGTTGCTATAATATGTGACTCATAGTATTTATATTTCGTACATAGAATATGATCGATGTACTTCATTTACTCTTTTTGAAAGTCCCCATGCAAACTCTTCTTTACAATATGTATATATTGTATCAAGATTTGATTTACTTTCTTTTTGTATATCATTTTTAGATTTTTCGTAACTAATGATTGAATAATTGCCAACAATACGATTTTTAGTATTTTCACTTTTTAATTCGACAAAATTTGTGTATGTCATAGATAATTCATCTAATAGATTTTAATTAATTTTTATATCACAATAAACTCATTATACAATTGTTTAATGGTATATAATAATATCACTCAAAAACATTTTTCATTCATATAAAAAGATACGAGAAATTAAAAATTTCTCTAACTCATTCAGAATGAATGAGTGTTTAGTATATAACTTTATAAGTTATATACAATAAGAAATTGTAATATAACGCCGAGAGGGGGATTCGAACTCCCGAGGGGCGTAAGCCCCACAAGCTTTCCAGGCTTGCGCCTTACCACTAGACTACCTCGGCATAATGTTTATATTAAATTTGCTTTGTTTTCCAAATTCTCGGATATGTGTTCGCATTCATTATTACTCGTTCAGTGATTGCTGAATATCCTTGTGTTGCATCAATAATTTGATTTGTTGACATTAATGCTTTTGAGAGTGACACTGCCTCATTTTTTTGAGTCATGATACAAACAAGATCGTCTTTATTAATATTTTCTTCGACACTCACAATTCCAGGAACTGCAAGCTTTGCACCACTGCATATGGCATCTACGGCACTATCACGAATAATTATTTTTGGAATGTGCGATAATCCATGCTCCATTGGCATAATGATTTTTCGAAGATGTGATTCATCTCCATTTTCTTTCCAAAAGTGATATGCATCTGTAAGATCATGAAGCGAAGAGAGTGTACCTTCATTAAATGGACCTACTTTTGTTCTTCTAAGTTCTTGCATGTGTCCGCCACACCCAAGTACAAGTCCAATATCATGGCATAATTTTCTTATGTATGTGCCTGCCTCACATCCGACTCTCATTAAAACAAAAGACGATTTAACTTCAATTACATCAATATAATATATGGTTCGAATCCTAACTTGTCTTTTAACTGCGGATTTTATAGGAGGTGTTTGGAATATTTGTCCTGTAAATTCTTTACATACTCGTAACACTTCTTTTTTAGAAACATTTCCATGTAATCTCATTAAACATACGTATTCTTTATGTGCCAATCTTATTGCGGCAACAAGTCTTGTTGCTTTTCCAAGCATGATTGGTAAAAGTCCTGTAACTTTTGGATCTAATGATCCAGAATGCCCTGCCTTTTTAATATGTAATATATTTTTAATCCAAGCTGTAACTTCGTGGCTCGAAGGTCCTTTTGATTTATCGATATTCACAACACCCATTTCAATATATTCTTTAATTGGGCGTTTTTCAGGATAACAACCATAGTCTAAATTTGTTTTAGATTTAGAGATGGAAATTAGTTCTCTATTTATATTATTGAGAGTTATTTTATCTAAATCTCTTAATCTTTGAGTTAAAAGTTTATTTGAATTATCTGGATATTTCATGTATTAAAAATATATAAATTTAATGGATTCTTTTATTAAAACAATCGATTGATTTTTTTAAAATATTCATAATATCATGAGATTTCCATCCATTAGAATCTATAATAATATCATAAATTGATAAATTATTAATATCCATCTCATATATGGTTTTATATCGTGCACATTCAGATTTTTCTCGCTCTATAGTTTCAGACAATGCGTCATCGTAGCTTATGGATTTTCTTTTTGCAATTCTTTTAGCACGAATTTCTATTGGTGCTTTAATCCATATCCGAATTGTAGAAACATCTTTAGACATTTTATTTGCAAAATGTCCGGACAATCTCCCTTCAAGAATACCAGTATTCATCGTTTTTATAACTTTTTTCTGATATTCATCAATTTCAAAATCTATTGAATAGTCTTTTTCTGCTAATTCATTAAATTCTAATACACTAAGATTTTTTTCTTTTGCAATTTTTCTAAATAAATCTCCTACCGATACAAATTCAACATTATGCGCTTTCGATAATAATTTAGATACTGTTGTAGTACCACTTCCTGGAAGCCCGCTTATTGTTATTAGCATTTATATGCCACCAATACCAAGCACTTTTCGAATTATATTACTTATAGATATAGAGCTTAATATAGACCAGAAAATCCAATATTCAAAAGGACCAAAAATCGAACCACTTAATAATTGTTCGCCCATAAAAGGAAATGTAATGTATATTTGATGTAATGTTGTGTGATGGTGTGCCCACAAAAATAATGGAAGTGAAATGATACTTATGTAAAGCATTGGTTTAAATTGCTGCTTCATCATTTTCATCTGATCTCCCATCATTTCTTTTTGTTTAATCTCCATCTTTTTAATTTCTTTTGCATTTCCAGATATTTGTGCTTCCCTATATTTTTTCTGAAACTCTTTCATGTTTGACTGTACTCTTTTTGTAAATTCCCAATCAATCGAGTATTTTTGAACTAAGGATGCACAAAGTGCCGTTATTACCGCGAGTGCAAAAAGAGTTATATGGAAATTACCTATACCCATCATATCATTTAAAGGATTAAGCACTATCCCTGAAAATTCAGCAATTTTATTTCTAAAATCATCTCCAAGAATCATAACTCCAATCATTAATGCAAGTCCGATTCCCATAAGAGTTTTATTTAGTATCTCTTTGAAGTTTGATGTCATAAATGTTTATTTTTTTATAGTTTGTTCGGAAAGCTCATTCGGAAAGCTCATTCGGAACGAATGAGCGTAATCACTCATTCTTTCAGAATGAGTTTAAGAAAATCTTTGATTTTCGTTCTGAATGAGCGTAATCACTCATTCTTTCAGAATGAGTTTAAGAAAATCTTTGAT
>JAAXQB010000154.1 GCA_012329085.1 Methanosarcinales archaeon
CGAAAAAGAAGCAGAAAATTGGATAATGTCATCCATTGTGGCTTTGAAGAAGAAAAAATAAGAATATCTAATTCTTGGCTTAATAAGATTTTAAATATTAATATTTAAATTGTGATAAAAAATATTTTCAAAATTATAGAAAAATATTTTCAAAAATTTCCAGAAGATAAAGAGAAACTATTAGTTTTTAAAAAACAAATCGGAGAGGAAAAAGATTTATTTGACCGTAAAAATTTTATAGGTCATATTGTAGTAAATGCTTTGATTATAAATAAAGACAGAGTTTTAACTATTTTTCATAATAAACTAAAAATGTACATTCAGCCTGGTGGACATGTTGACAATACAGACAATTCTGTTTTAGATGCTACTATTAGAGAAGTTGAAGAAGAAACGGGATTAAAAGATATAATTTTAGAAAATTGGCATGAAGAAAGTGGAATCCCTATTTTTATAGAATCTCACTTAATACCAAAAAATAATACTAAAAATGAAGACGAGCACTATCATCATGATTTTATGTATATATTTAGCACAAATAGTGCCAATATTAACTTACAGTTAGAAGAAGTTTCTGATTTTGAATGGATTAAAATAGACAAAATTTTAAAAGAAAATCCTGAATCGTTTATTGGAAAAAGCTTAGAAAGAATGTTTGATTTTGGTATTATACAGTAAAGAGTTTTAAAAAAGAGAAAAAGGGGACGCATCACTTTTAGTCATTTCTTGTTTATATATAAAAAAACAAATTATGGAAGAGATTCAAAATAAGGTTAGGGAGTTTTGTGAGGAGAATGATATGGAGGCCCCAATAGAGCATCGGGTTTTAGATTTAATGTCTGAGTTAGGCGAAGCTTCTAAAGAAGTTTTGAAAATGTCTGATTATGGGAAAAAGTCAATTCAATTTAGAGAAGAAATTAAAGGGGAGCTTGGCGATGTTTTTTATTCTTTAATTACTGTTGCGAATTATTTTGATATTAATTTGGAAGAGTCTTTAAATATCGCTATTGAAAAATATGAGGAAAGATTAAAAAAGGGATCAGCAGGTTCTGAAAATAATTAAATAAAATTATGGCAATAATTAAAAAGAAAATTTTACCAAAATATTTTAAGTTGGTGGAAGCTGGAAAAAAGAGATTTAAATTAAGATTAGCTGACTTTAAGGTTAAAGAGGGCGACACTTTAGTTCTTGAAGAATGGAATCCTAAAGAAAAACAATATACTGGGAAGAAGATTGCTAAGAAAGTGAGCTATATATTAAAATTTAATCTTGATGATTTTGGACAGAAAAAAGAAATTGAGGAAAAAGGTTTATATATAATTCAATTTTAAAAATATAGATTAAGAAAATAGATAAAAAAATATGACACAAAATGAGGCATTAGATATATTAAAACTTGGGTATAATGTGTTCTTGACTGGTCCGCCGGGAAGCGGAAAGACTTTTTTGTTGAATAAATACATTAATTATTTAAAAAAGTATCGTAGGGGAGTGGCAATAACTGCTTCTACTGGAATTGCGGCTACGCATATGGGCGGGGTTACTATCCATTCTTGGTCAGGCTTAGGAATTAAAGAAAAGCTAAGTGAACAGGATTTAAAAAAACTATTAAGAAAATCTTATCTTAAAAAAAGATTTAAAAATACGGGCGTCTTAATTATTGATGAAGTGTCAATGCTGCATGCTTTTCAGCTTGACCTAATAAATAAAATTTGTCAGGCATTTAAGGGTAATTCAAAATCCTTTGGTGGCATTCAGGTTATTTGTTCAGGTGATTTATTTCAACTTCCTCCTGTGCAGAAAGGGGGAGGGGTTGCTAAATTTATTACTGAATCTGAAATATGGGAGAATATGAATATAAAAATTTGTTATCTTGAAGAACAATACAGGCAAGAAAGTGGCGAATTACTTAATTTACTTAATCATATTAGAAATAATGCAGTTAATGAGGCACGAGAGATATTGCTTAATAATAAATACAAGGAAAATACATTCTCTTTTACTTCAACAAAACTTTATACGCATAATATTGATATTGATACTATTAATAGTTTTGAGTTAAATAAAATAGATGAAAAAAAGTTTGTTTATCGTATGAGCTCCACAGGCGATAAAAATATTGTCGCGATTTTGAAACAAAGCTGTTTGGCTCCTGAAAAATTAGTGCTTAAAAAAGGGGCTAAGGTAATGTTTGTAAAAAATAATTTTGACAAAGGATATGTTAATGGTACCCTTGGTAATGTCGTGGATTTTGATGAAAATGGATTGCCAATTATAGAAATTTTTACAGGCAAACGCATTGTGGCAATGCCTACTAATTGGACTATTGAAGAAGATGAGGAAATTAAAGCTGATATTAGACAGATTCCCCTTCGTCTTGCTTGGGCAATAACAATTCATAAAAGTCAGGGAATGAATCTTGATGCTGCTGAGATTGATCTTTCCAAATCATTTGTTGAGGGAATGGGGTATGTTGCTCTTTCTCGGCTCCGCTCGCTCGCTGGACTAAAACTTATAGGAATAAACGAGTTAGCTTTTTTAGTAAACAGAGAGATTTTGGAGATAGATAAAGTTCTTCAGCAAATAGCAGAGGAGATAGCTAAAGATTTTAGAGAAATGCCTATTTTAATTAAAAAGAAAAAACAAGAACAATTTCTTGATTTATTGCCACGAGTTAGTCTAGGTAAAAAAACTAATAAAGAAAAAATAGAAACTATTTCTACTTATGAGAAAACTAAAATGCTTGTTTTAGAAAAGTTATCTATAGAAGAAATTGCCAGACGCAGGGACTTAACAGAAAATACTATTTTACAACACTTAG
The DNA here is from genome assembly GCA_012329085.1 of Methanosarcinales archaeon. The sequence goes on from JAAXQB010000154.1 coordinate 2,823, forward strand.
AAGTGTTAGTAGTAAATGAAAAAGAAATAGATTTAGGATATTTACGACCTTCAGGAGAGCGTTTTGAAAAAATTAAAATAGCTTTTCAACAAACTGGCAATAGTCAATTAAATCCAGTTTATGAAATTTTAGGCGAAGATTTCACTTATCAAGAATTAAAATTAACCCGTTTATTTATTAAAAAATAAACTTTAAAAATCAAGAATAACAGGGAGTAAAAAATAATTAAAAAAAGAGATGTTTTGTAGTTTAAAAATAATTGTTTTATTAAAATTATTATGATAAAATAATATTAAATTGGTC
>JAAXQB010000213.1 GCA_012329085.1 Methanosarcinales archaeon
GAGCGTTTGCTCATGATTGAACGAATGAGCGTTTCAAAATACCTAATTGAAGCTACTCATGGATTGGCATTAGCTAACATCGAATCTACATTTAATTTTAAAACAATTCAAACAAACCCACTATTCTAACAAACTCGCGGAATTGGATCTCCTTCTGGAACGGAAAGATATCGCATTCCACCAACTTCTGTTTTTATAACAACTTTCTTTCTATTTTCTTTTGTAACTTCTCCAATAATTGCAGCATCTACTCCATATTTATGACTTTTAAGTAAATCTATAACCTGCTCTGCATATTCATGCTTAACACCCATCACAATCTTCCCTTCATTTGCAATTTCAAGTGGATCAAGTCCAAGCATTTCACACGCCGACCTAACAGAAAATTTAAGTGGGATCAATTTTTCAATTAACAATACGCCCACATCACTCTTTTGTGCCATCTCATTTAGCGTAGATGCCAACCCCCCACGAGTTGGATCTTTCATAGCAGACACAACACTTTTCCCATCGTCTGTATATATTTTTAACACATCCGCCATCAAATTCCAGAGAGGAGAAACATCAGATGTAAGCTCAGTATCAAACTTAAAACCTTCTCTATGGATTAAAAGCGAAGTTCCATGATCTCCAAGTGTCCCTGTCACAATAATTTTATCTCCAACTTTAAGACTACAATCCCTAATAATATTTTTTGCAACTCCAATTCCTGTAGTATTAATAATCAAAGAATCCAATCCATTTTTTTCAATAGTTTTAGTATCTCCTGTAACAATTGAAACTCCTACTTCTAAAGCAGCTTCATTCATTGATTTTATAATTTTTTCAAGCATTTCAATTTCAAATCCTTCTGGTAAAATAATCGAACAAGTTAAAGCAATAGGCTTTGCACCCATCACAACAAGGTCGTTTATTGTGCCTGATACAGAAAGCCTTCCGATGTCCGAATCTGGAAAAAATATTGGCTTTATTACATGACTATCTGTTGTAATTACAATCTCTACACCATCAGATATACGAACAGTTGCACCATCATCAAGACTGTCAAGCCCAACAGTGCCTGCTTTATTATTCGTTATATTTTTAAGAATTGTATCAGCTATCAACGATTGCATGGAATCTCCACCTGCACCATGTTCCATTGTTATGAGATTTTTTTTTGCACCCATATAATTCATCCCAGATTAGATATAATATATTCAATCCATTTTTCCATACTTTTTTCATTTTTAGTAGAAGTAAGTAAAACTGGAATGTTTGGATTTAACATTTGTGCATCCTTTTCCATCTTTTTTTCATCTGCCCTTACAGCTTTTGCAATATCTATTTTATGGATAATTGCAAGATCTACGGTTTTAAATATTACTGGATGCTTTAATACAATATCATCCCCCTCGCTAACACTTACTGCAACAATTCTTTTATGCTCTCCAAGGTCGTAATCAGCAGGACAAATTAGATTGCCAACATTTTCTATAAATAAAACATCAATTTCATCAAGATTTAGTTCTTTAAGTGATTTTTCAATTATTTTTGCATCAAGATGGCATTCATGCCCTGTATTTGCCTCAACTGTTTTAACTCCAAGTTTTATAAATCTTTCAGCATCCATCTTTGCAATTACATCACCTGCAATAACTGCTATATTATATCTTTTAAGTCGTTTTATTGCTTCCTCAATTAGAGTGGTTTTTCCAGAACCAATTGCACCCATGATATTTACTGCAAAAACATTTTTTTCATTTAACATTTTTTTATTCTTGGATGCTAATTTTCTATTTTCTTTGAATATGTCGTGTTTGACATTAATTATATGCATTAACATTTTTTATCACTTTTTTCATTTAAATTTATAGTATGTAAGCACTTAAAGTATTATATTATTTTTGTTTAATTTGGAATGTTGTATTATTACCCATTTGTTCCAAATGTGTTATCACCCATTTGTTCCAAATGTGTTATTCAAAACATTTATAAGATTTTAAGTCATACTATAATTGCACAATCAAAAATAAATTAAAATAAATTAAAATAAATGATATTTAAAAAGGATGTGAAAAAATGAAATGTTCTATTGAAAAAAATGAAACTGCTAAAAAATATAATATACAAATGAATTTTATGATTGTATTTACTATATTTTTATTTGGAATGGGTGTCGGATCATTGTTAGCCCATAGCTTCCCATCAGATAATTGGGTTGTATGGGGTTGGGCATTAATTATAACGGCATTAGTTTTTACATATCACACATTTAAAAAACCTGGCTGTTGTCATTAGATTGCATCTAATGATTCAATTATTTGCATATGAATTATGCATAAAATTATATCCATTTTAAATTATAATATTAAATCATGCCATATTAAATCATTTCTACAATTTCAAATTTTTTGGTTGATATTGTAACCAATTCTTTTTTTATAGTCCTCCACATTTTAAAATATTTTTTAACAGTTTCAACGAATTGATTATATTTTTCATAGCTCATGCGTGAAAACACATTTGGAAATTATATATGATAAGTTGTTGGGCAGACTAAATGTTAAAAATTAAAAAATTATATGTCAATTATAATTTTCATTTGGTTTCAATTCACTTCCGCAAATAATGTAATTTGTTGGAAAAATTACTTCAAATAGTGAATACGCCATTCAATTTATTAACAAGATTTGAAAACCCATAAAGTTAATAAATCGAGAAATTATAAATTATAATTTCTTTGAACATCATTCTTTTTGAGAGATTATTCGGAACGAATGATCGTTAATGAGTATTAAGTATATAACTTTATAAGCCATATACAATAATAAAAAGTCCCAATAATTTCAATCTTCGCACAAATTTAGCTCCAGCATTTTTGCAGCAGCATATGCAGGAAATACATTTGAAATAGCCCCATATCTTTTAAACATAGACTCATACTCAATCCCAAGTTCAAAAGCTGCAGCTTCAATTAAAAAATCTCCAATTCCTACCCCTACAATTTTATTCAATTTATGCTTATTTGCAATTATTTGTATGGCATTTTTTAATATTGATATTTGTTTTATTTTAACTTGTTTTGCAATTTCTAAAACATCATTATAATCTATTTCAGTAAGATCTGCACATACCACTCTTGCAATACGCCGCATAACATCTTTTTTATCCACTCCAAAACCATCTGGAGTTTCACAAGAATATAAATTTTCATTAATACACCCAAGTAAAACATACACATCTGCTGTAATTGAAAAAAGTTCTGAGGATACACGACAATTTCCTTTACTTAATTTAACCGTATCAATTATAGTTGCAATATTTGTCCTAAGTGTGCCCATATATACAAGCTCATTTCTTAAAAGCCGTAAAAAATCAGTCTTTTCTGCAACATGTAAACCATTAACTATTGGAATAATATCAGTTGTTGTGCCTCCAATATCTATAAAAATACAATCTCTAAATTCATTACCAATAATTTTTGTTGATGCCGCCCAATTTGCTGCTGCAAGTCGATTTAAATTATCTCCATTTTTGAAAAATTCCCCTGCCGTAGTCACATAATATATTTCACAATCAAACGCACCATCAACAGCATCTTTTATAAATTGAACTCCATCATATTTATTTTCAAAACAATCTGCAAGTTCTCCAGTTATTACAACACTTATTTTATCAGGTTTAAGTCTATCAGATACATCTTTAAGAAATGTAGGGAGGGTTGTATTTTTCCAAAGTGGTATATAATGAGATTCGATAATCTTTTCATCACTTGATACAATTTTAGTATTTGCACCACCAATATCAATGCCAATTATTTTCATATAATATCCTTTTTTGTAAATGAGTGTGTTCCAATTAATTCGACTGAATTTGGAAGTGTGTCATTTAAATTTTTTAATAATAAATCTCCAATTTCTTCTTTCATTACTTTTGAAATTCCAAAAAGAGCTGTAGTTGGTCTTGGATTTACATCAATAACATATATTTTTTCATTATGCATATTTTTAGAATGAGTATGTGTTTTAGAAATTTTTTTATTGTTATTTAAAATCATATCAATTCCTATATATCCTTTACATTTTAATATATTTGCAACTTTTATTGCAATATCGTATATTTTTTTATCGCATTCTGTTTTAAAAGGTACAACATTTCCATTGTAATTTATATTAAAATTGTCAAATTCAATTTTCTGTTTATTTATGGTAAGTGGTAGCGGATTATTACCACAAATTAAACTTACACTAATATGTTCACCTTCTATATATTCAGTTGTAATAAATCCATCTTTTAATTCAAAAGTATCGCACATATAAACACCATCGCTTCCGCATCCAAATTGAGGTTTTATAACATATTTTCCATTATTTAATTTTTGCTGTAATATTTTTGGAGTTAAAATTTCATTTGAATTTAATATTTTTGTGCATAATAATTTATCCACACACATTTTAATAGAATTGGAGTGCGATCCAAGATTAATTGTATTTTTTTCAATAATTGTTGTAAGCTTAAAAAGAAGTTCATCAGGTGCTATAACAAGCCCTGCATCAACTAATTTTGCATAGCTTTCAATTATGTGTTCAAAATTATTTTCATTTGATTGTATTTTTATTCCGTATTTTAAAGTAAGATTATTTGATAAATAATATACTTCATGTCCTAAATTGGAAAAGCTTTTAACAATTATCTTCAACATCACTTTTCCTTCTTTTAAAAATTCTTTATTACCTACTGCAACTGCATATTCCACAAGTAATATTTTCATGATTTTAATAAGGTAAATCATTTATATGTAACTATCGTATTTACAATTGTAATTGTAATTGTAATTGTAATTGCGATTATAATTATAATTATAATTAATCCACTTAAATCAGCACTTGCATTGCAATCTTTATATATCATGAATTTATATAGTATATCATAATTAATCATTATAAATTATATTAGATTTAGAGGGATTTTATGACAACAGATGTTATATTACTATGGGACAATCAATTATTATTTGAAAAGTTATTTCTTGAAAAAAATTTAAAATGTACACGAATAATTTCATCTGCAATTGGAACTCCTTATTTGCCAGCATGCAATTGTATTATAATCCCAACAGGTTTTGCAAATATTGAATATACAAAAATATTATCAGGAATTGAAGGAAATAAAGCTAAGCTTGAAAGATATATAAAAAAAGGTGGTGTGCTTTGTGTATTTGGTCCAATGGTTAATCGATATGAATTTGAATGGATTCCAATGAATATATCTTATGTGCAAAAACATGAAGCTACTTTAATTCAAAAGAGGGGAACTCATGCAGCACAATCAATTATAAAAGATTTTAGTAATATAGTAGAACATGATGGGCATTTTTTAAATGTTGATGAGAAATATATAATTCTTAAAAATTCAAATAACAATCCTGTAATGGTTGTAAAAGAATTTGGAGAGGGATTAATCATTTTAACCACAATTCATGAAGTTCCTTCAATCGATTTTCTTGGATGGCTTGTAGAAAGAGGAAAAAATATAAAAATATAAATATTCAATGGTCTCAGAACTCATAGGGTTCATCATTTATCAGCAATAATTTTTCATCATAGACCATTTAATACATTTTATTTATAACTATTAAATTTATGCATTATGAATAACAATAGTTTTTAATTCTGTCATTTCATCAATTGTATATTTTGTGCCTTCTCGCCTTAATCCACTTTTTTTAATTCCCCCAAATGGCATATTATCTTGTCTAAATGTTGGGCTATTATTTATCATTACCCCTCCATATTCAAGTTCCATACTAAGCTCCATAGCTTTATTAATATCATTTGTGTAAATTCCTGCTTGCAATCCATACTCTGTATTATTTGCATACTTAATAGCTTCATCCGCATTTGATACGCGAACTATTGGGAGCACAGGACCAAATACTTCTATTTTTGAAAGAATATTATTTGAAGTAATCTCTAAAACGGTTGGATAAATTGTATTACCCTCACATTCGCCCCCAAATAATAATTTTCCATTAGATTCTATTGATTCGCGGATTATTGTTTCAACTCGCTCAGCACTTTCTTTTGTAATAAGTGGTCCGATATTTGTTTTATCTTCTAATGGATTTCCTATAATCAATTTCTTAACATTCTCTAAAACATATTTTATAAACTCATCTGCTTTCGATTCTTCAATAAACACAACTCCTACTGATATACAGACTTGGCCTGAATTTAAAAATTTACTAAATACAGCGGAAATTGCTGCTTTTTCAATGTTTGAATCTTTAAGAACAATCATTGGATTGTTACCTCCAAGTTCCAAAGATACTTTTTTTATTCCTGCATTTTTAATAATGGATTCTCCTACTATATTGCTACCTGTGAATGAAACCATATTTATTTTTTCATTTTTTGATATTTCATCTCCTACGACTTCCCCTTTGCCTGTTAATAGAGTAAATACGCCCAATTCGATATTTAACTCGTTCAAAGTTTCTTCTATTAATTTTGTAAGCTCTACTGCGGCAAGTGGTGCTTTTGGTGATGGGTGAAGCACGACACAGTTTCCAGCAGCAATTGCTGGTCCTATTTTATGGGAAATTAAACTCAATGGAAAATTAAATGGAGTTATTGCACCAACCACGCCAATTGGTTCTTTTCTATTTAGTATAATTCCATTATCAATAGGAATTGTTTCTCCTCTCATTTCTTTTGAATAAAATGCTGAAAGTTCAAACTCGTTTATAGTTTTATCTACTTCTGACAATGATTGTTTTATTGGCTTTCCAACATCCATTGATATAATTTTTGCAAATGCGTGTTTTTGGCTATTTAACTTATTTGCAATTCCCATCAATAATTTATACCTTTTATTTATGGGTAAATTTTTCATAAATATTTTATTTTTAGATGCAATAGCTATCGCATGTTTAGTTTCCTCTCTACTAAGTAATGGTATTGCACCTATTATTGTATTGTCGTATGGGTTTCTAATTTCAAAATCTTTTCTTGTAATCCATTTTCCATTTATAAACATAATTAATTTAAATATGTTTTAAGTAATAATTAAAACTTTGTATTAGTATATAAATTTGTAAAATTATATTCTATTGAAAAATGAAACAATCTTAATTTATTAGAACTATTTTTTAAAATACTATTAAATACATTCATAATTTTTTGCTTCAATACTTTTAATTTTTGGATTTTTTCCGCATACCACACAATTGATATCTCTTTGAACTTTTATCTCTTCAAAACTAAATGAAAGAATATCGCAATATATCATACGACCTGTGAGCAATTTGCCCATTGAAACAATGCATTTTAAAATTTCAGATGCTTGGATTATTCCAACCATTCCGGGAAGCACACCAAACACCCCAATTTCTTTTGCATTTTTAATAGTTTCAGGAGAGGGAGCTTGCTTAAATAAGCATCTATAACATGGGCTTTCCATGGGGATTATGGTCATAGCTTGCCCTTCAAATCGAAATACACTTCCATAAATAAAAGGTTTTTTTAGAATTACAGATGCATCATTTAAAAGATAGATTGTTGCAAAATTATCAGAGCAATTTACAATAATATCATAGTTTTTTATGATTTCGATTGCATTATTTGGTGCTATTCTTTCATTGTAGGTATTAATTGTTATATCGGGATTTAATTTTTGTATAAATTTTTTTGCAGATTCTACCTTTGATATGCCATCATTTCCTGCATGTATTGTTTGTCTTTGGAGGTTACTTATATCTACAATATCATCATCCATAATGCCAATAGTTCCAACTCCTGCACCTGCCAAATATTGAAGTATTGGAGATCCGAGACCTCCAGCCCCCACACACAATACTTTTGAATTAATGATTTTTTGTTGTCCATTTTCTCCAATTTCATGCATGATGATATGCCTTGCATATCTGTATGATTGTTTTTTATTCATAAATTTAATTATTTATTTAGAATTTTTGTGTTTGTATATAATTTGTAAAGCTCATGATTGAACAAATGAGCATTTGCTCGTGATTGAACGCTATTGAAGCGTTTATTATGTACTTAACACCCAAACTTTTCTTAAATGATGTTTAAAGAAATTTTTTAATAGCTCATTTGGAACAAATGAGCGTTATCTCGTAAATTTAAGTGTATTAAAAGATTCAATGTTATCCATAATTTATATAACATATGCAATATGTATTAATAAACTGTATTAAAATACAATTTTTTACTGCATATAATTTATAAAATTATATGCTCAGAGAAATATCCAATATCGCATTTGGAAAGCTCATGATTGAATGAATGAGCGTAAACACTCAACCTTTTCAGAATACACATAAACGCCCGTTCGTTCCGAACGAGCTCTCCAAAGGAGTATGTGTTCTAGAAAATCTCTGATTTTCGTTTTCGTTCTAAATAAGTGTTATCTTGTAACATAAACTTAAAAAAGGTGGTAATTTGGTAGCAGATTTAAATGAAAAAACAATAAGGTATAAATTATTATTTGAAAAAGCACTTAATAATACGAAATTTACAAATAATGATGAATTAAATTTCAATCCAAATCTTGCAAATGAATTTTATACAATGGCAAAAGCATATTATGATGACGCAATTCATTTTATTAAAATCAATGATTTAGTAAATGCACTTGCATGTCTTAATTATGGACATGCATGGCTTGATGCAGGAATTCGTGCAGGAATATTTTATACTATTGCAGAGAAATAAAACATATAATAAAATTTTGATGTTAAATTTATTTTACATACAATCATAAAGATATGTTTTATGTACTGGTAGGTTCTATATATGAATGTAATTTTTAAATCGATGGTGCAATTCTTTTAGACATAAGGAATAACATCTAAAATTAATTTAATTATAAAATATAAATTGTGTTTAGCATATCATTTTACTATTAAATTGCTAAATTAAATTGAATTAAATTTAACATAAATCAACAATTCTTAAAAATATTTTTATTGTTATAATTTTAAAATTATATGTATGTGTATATAACTTATAAAATTATATACTGAGAGAAAATTTTAACTATATATATAATTTATAAAATTATGCATAATGAACATTTTAATGCCTCTGGTTTTAATAAATAAACACACACCCAAATATAAAAGAGAGAAAAAATATGACAGATTATCATGTAACACTTGAAGCTGCGTGGCTTGTGAGAGATATACGATCCGAAAATGATGCAATTGGTGTTGCAATATCGGAAGCTGGAAAAAGATTAAATCCAAAAATGAATTATGTAGAAATTGAAGTTGGAACTACTGCATGTAATTCATGTAAAAATACCCATGAAAGTGTATTTTTAACTGCGAATACAGCAATCGTATCGCTTATACTTGGAATTAAAGTTTTTGATGCAAAATCTTCAGAACATGCATCAAGAATTTCAAAAGCTACGATTGGAAAAGCACTTAGAGATGTGCCACTAAAAGTTATTAAAATAGAAAAAACTGATTCTGAGTCGGAGTAGAAAATGAATGGGGTTATCTCTGTTGTAGGGCATGTTGCACTTGATTATCTTTTCAATGTTGAAAAAATCACAGATTCAAATGAATCTTCCCCTATAATTAATTATGAAATTCTTTTTGGAGGAGGGGCTGCAAATGTTGCAGCGGCAATTGCAAAACTTGGGGGCGAAGTTGAGCTTATAGCACCTATTGGAACTGATTTTGAAAGTTCTGGATATAAAGCACAATTAGAATCGTTTGGAGTGGATTTAACCTCCCTCTATCCTATTGAGAAAAAGGAAACTGTAAAAGTATTTGTATTTACAGACAAAGAACACAATCAAAGCTCTTATTTTTATTGGGGTGCATCTTCTGAATTTAAAAATTTAACGCCTCGTAAATGTGATTTTGTACATCTTTCAACAGCAGATCCTACATTCAATTCTAAAATATCAAAAATTTCAAATTTCGTATCTTTTGATCCTGGGCAAGACCTTGTAATCTATTCAAAAGAACAACTTAAAGCAATTCTTGAAAATACAGACATATTATTTGCAAATCGTCATGAATTAAAACGAATGTGCGATATGACAGGTTTCACTCATTCTGAATTTAAGGATATGATTGAAATTATGGTAATAACTTACGATTCAAAAGGGAGCATGCTTTATACAAAAGGAGAACAACATAAAATTCCAATAGTTTCTGTTGATGCTGTTGATCCTACGGGTGCAGGAGATGGGTATCGTGCAGGATTTCTAGTAGCATATAAAAAAGGATATCCACTTATAACTTGTTGTAAAATTGGTTCAACAGTTGCATCTTTTATGGTTGAAAAACAAGGATGTCAAACAAATCTTCCAACATGGGATATAATGGAAACACGATTTAAAGAAAATTTTGGAGAACTTTAAAAAGTATTATATTATGTTAAAAATTGCAATTCCAAACAAAGGGCGATTACATGAACCATCTATATCACTATTTGAAGCAGCAGGACTTCCATTGCAAGATAGGACTGCACGGAAATTATTTGCAAAAACAAACGACCCTGAAATTACTATTTTATTTGTGAGAGCTTCAGATATTCCAGAATATGTACAAGATGGTGCCGCAGATATGGGAGTTACAGGATTAGATTTAATATCTGAAACAAATTCAGAAGTTGATATTTTGCTTGACCTTGAATTTGGAATGGCAAATCTTGTTCTTGCAGTACCTGATAATTCAGAAATAAAAACTGTAAAGGATTTGGAAAATAAACGCGTTGCAACAGAATTTCCAAATATTGCAAAAAAATATTTTAAAGATAATGGCATGTCAGTAGAAATTGTTCGTGTAAGTGGTGCGTGTGAAATAACGCCGCATATTGGTGTTGCAGATGCAATTATTGATATTTCAAGCTCTGGTACGACACTTATAACAAATCGATTAAGAGTCGTTGAAAAAGTATTTTCCTCATCTGTAAAGCTTATTGCAAATCATGATAGTGTTAAGAATAATAATAAAATTCGACATATCTGCATGGCATTCGAAAGTGTACTTAATGCAAGAAATAAACGGTATCTTATGATGAATATTCCAAAACACGCATTAGATGAAATTAAAAAAATACTTCCAAGTCTTTCAGGTCCAACTGTTATGGAAGTAGAATCTAATGATATGCTTGCCATTCATGTGGTTATTGATTCAGATAAAATTCTTTCTGTTGTTGGAGATTTAAAAAAGGTTGGAGCAAGTGGCATTTTAATAACACCAATTGAGAGAATAATACCATGAGTTTTGAAGTAATTCCAGCTATTGATTTAAAATCGTGTAAATGCGTTCAGCTTGTGCAAGGAAAGATTGAGTCTGAAATTATATCAATTGATAATCCAATAGAAGTTGCATCAAATTTTATTGAGAACGGTGCGAGAACCCTTCATTTAATCGACCTTGATGGTGCATTTAAGGGAGTACAAGAAAATGCTTTAATAATAGAAGATATTATTGATAATTGTAGGTCAGATGTTTCTATTCAAATTGGAGGGGGAATTCGTAGCTTAGAGAATGTTGAATATCTTTTGGATATTGGTGCAAATAAAGTAATTTTAAGTACAGCAGCAATGGAAAATCCATATCTTATAAAAGAACTTGCCTTTGCATTTGGTAGTGAGTGCATAATTGTGGCATTGGATGCAAAAGATGGTAATATTTCAATAAAAGGATGGACTGAAAACACAGGGATAACGCCTATTGAAATGGGGAAAAAGTTTGAAGAATTAGGTGCAGGCAGTCTTCTTTTTACAAATATAGATTCAGAAGGATTAATGCAAGGCATAACCACAAAACCTACAAAAGAACTTGTTGAATCTGTAAAAATTCCCGTTATTGCATCAGGCGGTGTGACTACAATAGATGATATTATTTCATTTAAAGAAATTGGTGCAAAAGGCGTTGTTATTGGAAGTGCCCTTTACACAAATAAATTTTCATTGGAAAATGCAATAAATGCTATAAAATAACATGAGAACTGCAAAAATATCACGAAAAACTACTGAAACTAATATCGAATTAGAATTGTCTATGGATGGTAATGGAAAATCTAATATCAATACAGGGATAGGATTTTTTAACCACATGCTAACTGCTTTTACAAAACATTCAGGATTTGATCTTGCACTCAAAGTTGAGGGTGATTTGGATGTAGATTGCCATCACACCATAGAAGATACTGGTATTGTATTGGGGACTGCAATAAATGGTGCGCTTGGAAGTAAGAAAGGAATTATGCGATTTGGTGAGGCAAGAATTCCAATGGATGAATCACTTGCAGAAGTCTCATTAGATCTTGGTGGGCGAAGTTATTTATTAATTGATTGTGAATTTATGTCTCAATTTGTAGGCGAGTTTGATACTCAAATGACAGTTCATTTTTTTGAAGCTGTGGCTACAAATGCGAAAATGACTATGCATGCAAAAGTGTATGGTAGTAATGATCACCATAAAATTGAGGCTTTATTTAAAGGGTTTGCATACGCACTTAAACGAGCAGTTAAAATAGATGGGAGCGAGATTAAAAGCACAAAAGGTGTGATTTAATTTATCACACTTGCAATACATACATGA